>JAITJP010000343.1 GCA_031278835.1 Deltaproteobacteria bacterium | reverse complement strand
CAGTAATCTATGATTAAGTATATTCGCTCTTTTAATAAAAGAACCTGATGAACAAAATGATTATATCATCAAAATTTATAATTTAATTGACAAAAAAATTGATGATAACACATATGGAGTTATAATAAATTTATATCAATATCTCATTAAAATATCTATAAAAGATCTTTTAACTCAAAGAGGTATAACTATGACTTCGAGCCAAGATAAAGCTTATATTGAAAATTCTGAAGTTTATTTAACAGCCCTGGCTAAACAAGAAAAAGTTTTAGCTGAAGCTTCAGCTGAAGCTTTGGCTAAAGAAAAAGCTTCAGCTAAAGCTTTAGCTAAAAAATATGAGGATTTGATAAAAAAATATTTTACTCCTATTTCCCTAGACATCCCATTGAAGGAGATTTCTAAGAAAACTAAGTTTCCGTTAAGTTATCTTTCAAAAATTTTAAAGAAAAAAGATAGCTAAAGCTGGGATAATTTTTTTTAGATCGCTTAAGTCGCTAATTTTTTGACCAGCCATATCTTTTGTCTGGGTTTTAAAAGGTTTATCCTACTGGCTTTTAGGCCCTTTTCACTAGGCACCCAACCAGTCAAGGGAAGATAAGGCTTCCCCGCTGGCCACCGAAAAAGAACAGGGGCCATATTTGTTCGCGTCGATTACTTAAAAACATAAAAACTTAAATACAAAACCGATTAGGCCTAAAACTGCCACTAATGGTTAGATTTGGCCTCTCTATGGCTATTAGCCATTGGGCTTAAAGGCTCTAAGGTTAACCGAAATCCTAATTGCCCAAGGCCTCAGGGCAACCGAAGTGCCCCTATTTTCCAATAAAGCCGCACCTTAAACCAGAGTTATCGCTAACCGGGCCCAAAGAAAATATTTATTGACCTATAAAAAGGCCATTGCAAATCTTATCTCCCCATGATATGGTTAATAAATATTGAAATTTCCAAGACTAGATCTTTATAATTTATCATATTTATAGATTTAGCCATAAAAAAGGATCTAAAAATAACAAAAAAATCAGATTAAAGTAAACAAATTAGCTTTAATATTAACTTTACCGACATTTCTAACGATTAAAAGATTTAATCACTCTTACATGATCAAATAATATTATTAATTCATTTTTTAAAGTTCTGTATAAACTTTACCATAAGCCTAATGGCTCTAAATTAATGAATTTAGAAATATTTATATCTAATGTTATGGGTTAATTTTTTAATTTAATTGGCCGAAATTGTGATAAGATGCTTAAAAATTGACATTTTTTTTGCCCTGTGGCTTAAGGTGCTTAAGGGCTTAAGGTATGGCGCTTGAAAAAAGCGCTTTATAACGATAAAATAAATGTATTTGGGGTTTTTGCCCCGACCAAGACGGGAGATTGGGATTATGCGCATTAAAGATTGCAGCCATTACATGTCGCACCATGAGTGGTTCGTCGACGTCTTAACCGGCCTGGACCTGGTTTTGAGCCATACCTCCGCGCTGGAATTACTCGGCTGGTTTGACGGTTACGTCAGGGAGACTAAAATTGACGCTTATGTCACCCAGCTTGGGCCATATGAAAACATCAATTATTTTTTAATCGACAATTTCGATTCCCTTGACATCGTGGAAATCGACGGCTTGCGCTGCACTTCGCTAAACCAAACCATCAACGATATGCTCCGAGACTTTGACATTATTGACGAGTCGTCGCTGGCCCAGGGACTCTCCGATTACTACCATGACCACGGCTGCAGTTTTGACGGACTGATAATCGATCCGCGGTATGCCGACCGCTTCGAAGCCATAAAGGATTGGGCGGTGGAGTTTTACAACTATGAATAGGTTCACGGAAAGTGAAAAGCTAATGTACGATGTCATGGGCGCGCTCGTAAGCCTCGGAGTGCCTATCGTCTATAAGGGGGCAATGATTACGAAACTGATTCTCCAGGAGAATCACTTCGATGATTTCACCCGGGAAACAAGAGACATTGACATACATTGGGTAGAGTCAAAACTACCCTCGATGGAAGACTTAAAGGAAACGCTTAACCGCGCCCTGGCTAGGTTTGGTCTGACGGCCGTCACCAAACGTGCCTACGGCGAAAATAAAGCGGCGGGTTTCAGAATCTTTGACGCCAATGGGAAAAAGAAACTGATGATTGACGTTAATATGGGGTCGGTGGTAGACATCCAGAGATATCAATTCGGCAATGTCACCTTCCAGGGCGTCACGCCCAACAGCGTCATAAGCGATAAAATCAAGGCGGTTTCCTCGGATAAAATATGCCGGCGGGTCAAAGACTTGGTTGATCTTTACGCTCTGGCCCATTGCCTGATAATTAAAAAGTCGGAGCTGTTCAAGATATGGAAGAAGGAAAACCTCTCGATTGGTAGCTTCAAGGTATTTACGAAGCGCCACGAGGATTTGGAACATGCCTTTGAAAAGTTGAACCGGATAGAGGCGAAACCGAGTTTCGAAGAAGTCTATGGGTATTTAACCGCTTTTTTAGCTCCGTTTATGGATCCGACCCTCAAAGGGGAGGTTTGGGACAGTAAAACACGGGCCTGGGGGCTTGACCAAAGCCCCAATAATAACTGCGAAGAGAAAAAACCACTTCTTGAGGCTCCTGAAGCGGGGCCAAATCGTCCAAAATTTTTTTGAAAAGTTGTCTAACCACATTTTTAACCTAATTTACAAGCTGTCTTAACCCATCTTTTTAGGCCATTGGTTAGGCGACTTAATTTTTTTGTTTTTTTAATAGGGTATATATGAAAAAAATGGATATATATTAAGTAAATAAATAAATTTACTGACATTTTTTGTAAGGCCTGACCCGTAACTGTATATATACTTAATTATTCGAAAATATATTATTTAAAATAATTATATGCGCAGTTAAATTAAAAATAGTCTCTATATAAAAAATTTTTATAATAAAATAACAGAAAATTTTCATAACATTTAAATTAGAAACTATTTTCACATGTTTTTTTGGCTTTGGCTCTGACCAATCTTTGAAAAAAAAGACCCTTGAAAATCTTATCCGCCCATGATAAGGTAAATAAATAAGGAAATTTCAAGGACCTGATCTTCATAATCTATCAAATTTAGAGGTTTAGCCATAAAAAAAATGAACTAAAAATAACAAAAAAATAGAGAAAACCGAACAAAATACCATTAAAGTTAACGTTACTAAAATTTTAAGCGATGAAAATGAATCTATCGATCTTACAGAATTAAATAATATTATAAATTCGTATTTTAAACGCCTTGATAAACTTTATAACAAGGCTAATAGTTTAAATTTAATGGATTTAGAACTACATATGTTTAATGTTATACCAATGCACTGATTTAATTGGCCGAAATTGTCATAAGAAGCTTAAAAACAAAAAGTTAATCATTGCCTAAGGGGCTCTTTGTTTATCTGGCCCTATCTGACTGGAGAGATTGACTTATTGGGGCCAAGCTGTTAAGCTTAGTCAGCTCAGGTTTTTTTCAAAGCGATCAAGGTAGTGGGAAAAGTCTTTTAACGGCCAGGGCCTCCTGGGCCCGGGTTCTTGGTTGGGCTAGGCTAGAGCTGGCCAAACCGGGCTCGAAGGCCAATTAAGGGGGGCCTCTGGTCACGAGGACCGGATGCCCCAATATCTACCCGCGAAAACTTCCCTCAATAATCAAGTCCAGTTTTACCCAAAGTCTGAAAATCACTCCGGGCCCTGGGCCAATAATAAACCATCAGGGCTTCCAATATCAGTCGCGACAGGTCAAGAAGGCCATCCAAGGAAACGTTTTTTTAGCGCTTCTCTGGTTGGTCTTTTTTTGTTTTTGGGCCAGGGGTCAAAAGATTGAGCTCAGGCCCCCTCGGCCAAGGCCCGGTAATCGGTCAAATTGGGGCCCAGGAGGCTCTGGGGCGGCCGGCTGGCCATATTATTATCCCGGCCGGCTTTTGAGGGGCTCTGGGCGGCCCTAGGGCCTTTTTTGAATTTAGCCAGATTTCATTTTAAGATAAATTGGAAATTGAAAAATAAAAAAAACTCAGCTTGAAAGGAAGAAAAATGTTTAGAGATCCTTACCGGCATTTGTTTTTTGAAGCCAACGCCGCCAGTCATCGGATCAGCCATGAGAGCCTGGGGCTCAAGTGGTCAGACCAGGTCATCGCCGAGCGCCTTAATTTGGGCCTGGGCAGCCGGCTTTTGGTGGCCGGTTTGACCAGCCCGGAGATCTTGCCGGCCCTGAGGCTTAGGTTGGGCTTGACCGGGCAGCTGGTCATAGTCGATCCCAGCGACGAGGCCCTAAAAAAAGTCAGCCAAAACGACGCCTTTTGGGCCATGGTCCTTAAGGCTAATTTGGAACAAATCCCCATCATGGAGGCCAGCATGGACGCGGTCTTGTGTTGGTCGTCCTATATGAACTTAGGGCCCTTAAGTCAGGTCACCAATGAGTTTTTTCGGGTCCTGGCCCCGGGCGGGCGGGTTTTCATCACTTACTCAGGCCGGGCCCATCCCTTGTCGCCCCGGCCCTGTTTGACCGGTTTACAGAGCCTTTTTATCAAAACCGGCTTTAGTCGCTTGGATTCGGAAATCGAGGAGGACTTTTTTCTCTTTAAGGCCGAAAAGGTGGCCGGTTTTAGCCTGCCTATGTCGCGGATGGGCAACGCTTAGCCAAAACGCCTTCATAAACGCAAAAAAGGCTCCAAAGATCCTGATCTTTGGAGCCTTTTTTAGTTTATTCTTTGAATTCTTTTTCCAGGGCTTCTTTGGCCAAGCTAAAACCGTTTTCGGCCGAGGCGGCTAGCCAGCGTCTGGCCTCGGGGCGGTTGGGCGGATAGGTCTCTGAGCCTTTAAGTAGCCACAGGCCCAGGTAGTATTGGGCCCCGGGGTGATCTTGCTCGGCCGCCCGGATGTAAAAGCCATGGGCCTGGTCGCGGTCAACCTTGACCCCATCCCCGGTGTCATAGGAATAGCCAAGATTAAAAAGGGCGTTGGCGTAACCCTGGTCGGCCGATTTGCCGTACCATTCAATGGCTTTTTTCTTGTCAACCTCAACCCCGTCGCCGTGGTCATAGGCCACGCCCAGATTGAACTGGGCCTCGGCCGAACCGTTTTCGGCGGCCTTATGGTACCATTCCAGGGCTTTTTTGGGGTCCTTTTTTACGCCCAAACCCTGGTCATAAAAAACGGCCACGTTGAATTGGGCCACGGGCATGCCTTGGTCGGCGGCCTTTTGGAACCATTCCAAGGCCTTGGTCAGATCTTTTTCCACCATGGTGCCTTCGAAATAGGCCAGGGCCACCCGGACTTGGGACTCGACCTCACCGTTTTGGGCGTTCTCCAAAAGGCTTTCCGGCAGTCCGACCGGTTCGGTTTCGGGTGATTGGGGCGGTGGGGCTTGATCGGGGCCTATTGGCTCGGCGGAGCTGTCGGCCGGTCGGGCTTGATCGGGGGCTATTAGCTCGGCGGAGCTTTCGGCCGGGCGGCTGGCCGCTTCGGCCGGGTCGCTGGCTTGACTGGCTTGGCTTGGTTCGAGGGGCGGGTCGCTTTGGGCTTGGATTGGGCCAGTGGCTAGCAAGATCAAGGTCAAAAGCAAGAAAGGACCAAGGAACTTAAAAAGGCGATTTAAGTCGTAACTTAACATGTGTTTATCCTCAAAAATTCACTATGACGTGTGGCTTAGGCCTTTAAGGCCGCCGTTTTCCTTAAAACCGGCCCCCCAAGCGCCCTGGCTGGCCGGAGTGGGGGGGCTTATTTGTTATTTGACTTCCAAGATGGTCACGCCGTCCCAGTGGCTATCCGGGGGGCGGGCGATGAAATCCATGCAGCGCTGGGCGAAGATTAGGCTAGGGTTATCGTTGGGGTTGGATTTTAGGGCCGCTTCGAAGCGGGCCAGGGCCCCTTTGAAATCGCGGTCAAAGTAGTGGTTAAGGGCCCGCTCGTAGTAATTGACGCACTGGGCCATGGCGTTATCGAGATCGCCTTTGGGGGCCAGGACTTCGTAAACGGTCAGGCTGCCTTTGCGGCCCTTGACCCGGATTTTGTCCAGGGCCCGAAAGCAGATTTCTTCTTGGGCCAGGAGCTGGGTGGCCTGGCTGGCGATGATGGTGGTTAAAAATAGTTTATTGACCGAAACCAGGCGCGAGGCTAGGTTAACGGCGTCGCCCATGACCGTGTAGTTGATGCGGTGTTTGGCCCCGATGTTGCCGGCGATGACTTGACCGGTATTTAAGCCCATCAGGGCCTGCAGGAAGGGCAGATTCTGGGCGGTTAAATCACGGTTTAGGTCATCCATGAGTCTTTTTTGCATCAAGGCCGAAAGGCAGCCGGACACGGCGTGTTTGGGCTGGGAGGAGGGGGCCCCCCAGACGGCCATGATGGCGTCGCCGACGAATTTATCGACAAAGCCGCCAAAGCGCTCGATAGCCGTGTTCATGGTGTCGTAGTAGCGATTTAGCAGATCGACCACCTGGGCCGTGTCCATGTTTTCGGCAATGGAAGTAAAGCCCACCAGATCGGCGAAAAAAACGGTGACGTTTCGAAGTTCGCCGCGCCGCTCCAGGTTTTGTTCGGGGTTAAGCATGATCTGGTCGGCCAGATCGGGGTTTAGGTAGAGAGTCAGGGCCTGGTTGGAGGTACGCCGGATGACCCGGCCCTCGTGGGCCCGAAAAGTCCAATACAAGATATTGGCCAAAACCAGGATGGTCAGCCCGGGAATGACCGGCAGATAAACGTTGCGGCGAAAGATCATTAGGCACAAAACTGGGTAGAGCAAAGTCACGGCCGAGGGCAGCCAGCCGGCCACCGGGGCGTCCCTTTTGATGGTCAGGAGAATGGGCGAAAGGGCCAGAAAGGTTAGGCCAAAAAGGAGAATGAGGTGCTGAAGCCAATGGGGTTCTTGCAAAAAATGGCCGCTTAACAAGGTGGCCACCGAGTGGGCCTGGATCTCCACGGCCGGCATTAAGCCCCAACCCTGGCCGGCCCGGGCCACGAAATCCGAAGCCGGGGTGGGATAGGCGTCCATGTTGATGGAACTGGTCTCGCCTATTAAAACTATTTTATCAGCGAAAACCCTTTTAAAAAAGTCCATTTCGCCGTTTTGGGCCCGGTCGTAGACGTCGGAAAAACTTAGTTCCGAGATGAGGCTGGAATAATCGATGTAAAACTCTTCATCCGGCAGCATGGCCAGTCCGGGGTTTTGGCTCAGGGCCACCACCACGGCCAGGGAGTAAGGGTCCACGGCGTCGGTAAAGTTTGGCCATTTTAGGGTTTGAAGTCTGACTTTATTGTCTCTATCGTGGACTAAGTTTAAAAAACCCATCATGTCGCGGCCCATGATCTCAACATACTTGGCTGAGGGATATAAGGGTCGATCGCTTAGATACCTAAAACCGTAAATAACCGGAATGCCCTTTTTATGGGCCGAATTGACGGCCCGAAACCACTTGGTCTCGTCTTCCAAGCTATAGGGATGGGTCTCAATGGAGGGTAGGGCCTGATGTATGGCCACGGCCTTGACCCCGCCCAAGACCAAATAGTCCAAGATGGTGGCCCAAACCGAGGGATTGAAAGATTGGGGAAAGTATTTATGGGGATTGGCTAGGGTGGCGTCGTCCACGGCCACGATGACCAGTCGCTCGGCCGATTCGTGGGCGGCCTGGGATTTATGCGAGAGCATAAAATCGAAGATGGAGCCCTCCAAAAGCAGATCGGTGCCGGGCAGGCTCATGGCCAGACCCAAAAAGCTCAAAAGCAAACAGCTAATGGAGACAATCCTAAATCTCGACCACAACGGGCCTTCCAATAACTTTAAAACCTTGTTAAGCATGGGGCTCTCGTTTGGTCAAACCAAGCGCTCATTTGGAAACTTTTATGGCCAAAAGTGGACCATCTTAAAGATCGTCCACTTCGGGCGTTTCCAGGTTTTCGGCCTCAATGTTGGCCAGATAATCGAAGCGGATGTCCAGGCCCAGCACCCCGACGATTTCATTTTGATCATTGGTAATGGGCCCGCTCACGGTAATGCATAAGGCCTGGGTAAACCTGGAGGTATAGAAATCGGTTACGTGGATCTGGCCGTCTTCCATGGGTTTTACGAACCAAACCCGGTCGGAGAGATTGGAACCCACGTCTTGTTGCCCACTAAAGCGCTTTTTTTCCTTGACCGAGGTGACGTTGCGGGTGGTTTTAAGACCTTTTTTGTCGGTTACGTACATAAATTGGATATAGGGGATGGTGGTTACCCACTTTTCCATTAATTTTTCTTGTTTTTTGGGATCCATTGAGCGGATGATAGGATCTTTGATGATTTCCAGGATCAAATCGTGGACTAGCTCCCGGGCCTTGTATCGCAAGTGGTCAAACTGGGATTCAAACTTATCGGGCAGAAAATGGCGGGCCAGTCTCTCCAGTTCCCGGGCGCTCATGCTGGTGACCCGGCCGTTTTCGTATTCCTTTTGGATGGCCCGGTTCATCTTGATGACGGCCGGGTGCCTTTTGTCCAAGACTTCCCCGCTGGTTGTCTGGAGCCTTTGGTTTAGCCAATGGGCCAAACCGGCCGCGCCCGATTTGTCGTTTATCGAGATGGTCGGGGCCTTGTTTAAGATTTTACGGGTATCGAAGATATTGTAAATCTCTTCGTTTTTAAGCAGGCCGTCGGCGTGGATGCCGGCCGAGGTCGAGTTAAAATCCCGGCCCACCAAGGGATAGTTGGGCGGGATGCGCACGTTTAGCTCGGCTTCAAAGTACTTGGCCAGTTCGGTGATGGCCGTGTAATCGACCCCGGGCGTTTTTCCCCACAAGGCGGCGTGTTCGATCAGTAAACCCTCAATGGGCGTGTTGCCGGTCCTTTCGCCAAAGCCCAAAAGCGAGCCGTTTATGGCCCCCAGGCCGTAGAGCCAAGCCGTGGTGGCGTTAACGAAACCTTTATGGAAATCGTTGTGGCCATGCCACTCCAGATCTTTACCCTCAAAACCGGCCTCGTCGATTAAAGCCCGGACCAGCTTGGGGATGGAGCGGGGCAGGGCCGCCCCCGGGTAAGTCACCCCAAAGCCCAGGGTATCGCACAGCCTAATAACTATGGGTATTTTGGACAGTTCCGAGAGGCGCTTAATTTGCTGGGCAAAGGGCACGCACATGCCGTAAATATCGGCCCGGGTGACGTCCTCAAAATGGCAGCGCGGGGCGATGCCGTAGGACAGGGCCTCCATAATCAGGCCTAAATACTTGTCGCAAGCCCGGCGGCGGTTTAGGCCCAGTTTTAAGTAAATATGGTAATCGGAGATCGAGGTCAAGATACCCGTCTCGCTTAGTTTCATCTCCTTGACGATCTTAAGATCCTCGGAAACGGCCCTAATCCAAGCGGTGATCAGCGGGAAAGGCAAATCCAGATCGCGGCAAGCGTCCACGGCCTGGCGATCCTTTTGGTTAAAAACGAAAAACTCGCTTTTTCTAATAAGTCCGCTGGGCCCGGACAGTCTGGCCAAAAATTTGTAGATGGTCACGATCTGCTCGACCGTGTAAGGGGGCCGGGCCTGCTGGCCGTCGCGGAAAGTGGTGTCGGTGATGATGGGTTCTTCGGCCGGGATCATGGCCGGCAGGTGGCCGTCGAAATTGACCCTGGGTATTTCCGAGTAAGGAAAAAAATCCCGATAGAGCTCCGGAGCCCCGGACTCGATTAGTTTAAATTGCCCAGGCCCAGGTTTTAAAGCCATCAGCCCAGGCTTGGTCGCTTGGTTTTTGCTCATCATGTCCCACTTAAATAAATTTTGCCTCCCGAGGCGCTCGGGGAAAGGTTAAAGGCCAGACTAAGCCCCAAAAACCCTAGCCCATTTCTTTCAAAACCCCAAAAAGGTTTTTTAAAAAATGGAATTAGTCACCATATCCTCCCCAAGACGGTGACTTTAAGGCTTTTTGGCTAATTTTTTGCCAAAATTCTTAGGAAATTTGGCTTTTGTCGATTTTTAGACCCAGCTCCAAGAGCTGCTGGTCGCTGACCCCGCCCGGGGCCTCGGTCAAGGGACAGATGGCCTTCTGGGTTTTGGGGAAGGCGATGACGTCCCTAAGCGAGGCCATTCCGGTCAAGCTCATGACCAAGCGGTCCAGGCCAAAGGCGCAGCCGCCGTGGGGCGGAGTGCCGTAGTCCAAGGCCTCCAGGAAAAAGCCAAACTTTTCTTTGGTCTCGTTGGGGCTCAGTCCCAAGGTCTTAAAGACCTGGCTTTGGACCTCGGGGCGATGGATCCTAATGGAGCCGCCGCAGATCTCGCTGCCGTTTAAGACCAGATCGTAGGCCAGGGCCTTGACCCGGCCGGGCTCACTTTCCAAAAACTCCAAATCCTCGTCCCGGGGGCAGGTGAAGGGGTGATGCTTGGCCGTCCAGCGCTTAGTTTGGGGGTCAAACTCAAACATGGGAAAATCGGTGACCCAGGTTAAGGCGTATTGATGGGCCTTAATCAAATCAAGTTCCTCGGCCAGTTTAAGCCTAATTTGGCCCAAAACCTGGGCCACCAGGTCGGCCGAGTCGGCCCCAAAGAAAAGGACGTCACCGACCTCGGCCTTAAGAACCTCAATCAAAGCTTGCCTTTCCTCGGGGCTTAAAAACTTGGCCAAGGGCCCTTGAAAACCCTGGTCGGTTAGTCTCAGCCAAGCCAAACCCTTGGCCCCCAAGCCGATGGCCAGGGCCACCAGATCGTCTAACTGCTTTCTAGAAAACTTACCGGCCCCTTTGGCGTTTATGCCCCGGATGACCCCGCCGCTTCTAAGGGCCTCGACAAAGACCTGGGCCTGGGAATTTTCAAATACCTGGCCCAAATCGACCATTTCCAAGCCGTATCGGAGATCGGGGCGGTCGATGCCATAACCCAAGATAGCCTGGTCATAGGTCATCCGGCCAAAGGGCCGCTCCAGCTGGACCCCCAAGACTTTTTCAAAGACCTGGACCAGGTAGCCTTCCAAGAGCTCGATAATTTCGTCTTGCGACATAAAACTCATTTCCAGGTCGATCTGGGTGAATTCCGGCTGACGTTCGGCCCGCAAATCCTCATCCCTAAAACACTTGACGATCTGGCAATAGCGATCCAGCCCGCCTATCATGAGTAATTGCTTAAATAATTGGGGCGATTGGGGCAGGGCGAAAAAGGAGCCTCGGTTGACCCTAGAGGGGACCAAGTAATCGCGGGCCCCCTCGGGCGTGGATTTGGTTAAAACCGGGGTTTCGATTTCCAAAAAACCCTGATCGGCAAAGTAATCCCGAGTAATCTTAGCCACCTGGTGCCGAACCACGAAGTTTTTTAAAACCGAGGGTCTTCTTAGATCCAAATAGCGATGCTTTAGCCGAACCGTTTCATTGACCTCGGAATAATCATCGACCACGAAAGGCGGCGTCTTGGCTTGGTTTAAAACCCTTAGTTCCCTAATAAAAACCTCCACCCCGCCGGTGGCCAGTTTGGGGTTAATCATGTCGGCCGGTCTTCTCCTAACCCGGCCCACCAAGGCCAAAACGTACTCGGCCCTAACCTCATGACTTTTTTCATGGGTTTTCGGGTCTTCCTGGGGATTAAAAACCGTTTGAACCAGACCGCTTCGATCGCGCAGATCGATAAAGACCAAGCCGCCATGATCGCGGCGATGCTGGACCCAGCCCATTATGACCACGTCCTGATCCAGTAATTGTTCGGTTATTTCGCCGCAGTAATGAGTGCGTTTAAGCCCGGCCATCGATTCCGACATAGTTAAAAAACTCCAAAAGCAAAAAAAATTATCAAAGAACTCAAGTTCTTTGGTTATTAGAATCAAAAGAAACTAAAAAAAGCAAAAAAACAAGCCTTATGGTCTAAAAAACCAATATCCGCCTAAACTAAAACTCTTCGGGCTTATTTAAGGGCAAAGAGACTTGTTCTTTGGTCCGTAAATCTCTGACCTTGACCAGGCCCGAGGCCAATTCGTCCGGGCCAATCATGATGACTTTGGCCGCCCCGGCCTTGTCGGCCCTTTTAAGGCGGCTTTTTAGGCCCCCGGCTTCCCAATCAACGGCCACCCTAAGGCCCTGGGACCTTAAGGCCTGGACCAAGGCGAAGGCCGGACTCAAGGCTTCCGGGGTCAAGAGGGCCGCGTAATAATCGGGTCCCGGGGCCGGGTCGCCCTTAAGCTGGTTTAGGAGAATGATGATTCTCTCCAGCCCGGCGGCAAAACCAATGGCCGGCAAGTCCGGACCGCCCAGTTCCCGGCACAAGCCGTCGTAGCGGCCGCCTCCGGCCAGGGCGCTTTGGGAACCCAGATCACCGGATCTGACCTCAAAGGTGGTTCTGGTGTAATAATCAAGGCCGCGGACCAGGCGCTCATCCAATTGGTGGTCCAGTCCCAGCCCGGTTAGGGCTTGAAGCACCGCTTCGAAGTGCTCCCGACAAGCCGGGCACCAAAACTGGGAAAAGCTCGGGGCCGCTTTGACCTCGGCTTGGCAGGTCTCGGACTTGCAATCCAATACCCGTAAGGGGTTTAGCTCAAGTCTTCTTTGGCAATCCGGGCAAAGCTTATTTTTTCGATTGGCCAGAAAGGCCACCAAATTGTCCCGGTAAAGGGGCCGGCAAGTGGGGCAGCCCAGGGAATTTAAGACAATGCTTAGGTTGGGCAGACCCAGTTCGGCCAGAAAGGAACGCAGTAAAACGATTATCTCGGCGTCAGAGTGGGGACCGGCATCGGAGAAAATTTCCACGTCAAGTTGATGAAATTGACGCAAGCGGCCTTTTTGCGGCCTTTCGTAACGAAACATGGGCCCAAGACAAAAAAGCTTGGTGGCCCGGCCGCCCTCGTGGAGGTTATGCTCAATTAAGGCCCTGACCATGCCGGCCGTGGCCTCGGGCCGCAAGGTAATCAGATCGCCCCCGCGGTCCTCCATGGTGTACATTTCTTTTTCGACAATGTCGGTGGCCGCCCCGATGGTGCGCTGAAAGAGTTCCGTTCTCTCCATGATCGGCGGCCTTAACTCAGAAAAGTCAAAACGGCTCAAAACTTGCCTGGCTTTTTCCTCAACCTCTCTCCATAAATCGGCTTCCTTGGGCAATATGTCTTTAAATCCTCTGATGGCCGTCAGAGCTGGCATGATTATCCTCCTCCAGTTAACCTACCCATTATACAGGTCAGTTGTTTCAAGTCAACGTACAATTTTGACTTTGAGCTTATCATGGCTAAAAAAATAGGGCTTTCCCGGGCCCAGACTAGGCCTGGGCCGGGCCCGGGCCTGGCCTGGGGCCGGTCAGGGAAAAGCCCCATAAAAAAAGCCAAAATAAGCAAAAAGCGACTAATTTTCTTCTAAAAAAGCTTACTTTCGTCCTTATCTTGATTTTTCAGGGCCAAGCGGCCAAGGTCTGGTTTTTTATGAGATTATGATATAATTACCAGCTAAGGTTGGTCCGTTCTTGGAATTTTTTCGGCCAGGGAAAATTTACTCACCTTTTTTGTCTAAATTTGGTAAAGATAACCATGGATCAAATAGCCCCGGTATACACTCACACCAGAGCCTGTCTGGATTGTTACAAATGTTTGAGGCGCTGCCAGGTCAAGGCCATAAACGTCAAAGACGGTCGGGCCGAGATCGACCAAAGCCGCTGCGTGAAATGCGGCCAGTGCGTTTTGGCCTGCCCCCATCAGGCTAAAAAAATCAGAGACGATCTGGAAAAGGTCAAAACTCTCATCACCAATCGAGAATTCGTGGCCGTTTCCTTGGCCCCCAGCTGGCGGGGCGGCACCGGTTACAACCGGGCCCGGATCATCGCCAACCTAAAAGCCATGGGCGTTTCCATTGTCAGCGAAACGGCCCTGGGCGCCGAATCGGTCTCGCTAACCACGGCCCGGACTTTAAATTCGGCCGATCCCGGCCTTTATATCAGCGCCTGCTGCCCGGTGGTGGTCGACTACATCCGCATGTACAAACCGGCCCAGCTCAAGTCCATCATGCCTTTGGCCAGCCCGGCCCTGACCCACGCTAGGCTCCTTAAGGATTATTACGGCGAGGATTTGAAGGTCGTTTTTGTCGGCCCCTGCGTGGCCAAAAAAGGCGAGGCCGATCTTCACCCCGATCTCCTGTACGCCTCTCTGACCTTTGGGGAACTTAAGCGCTGGTTTTTGGAAAGTCAGTTCGATGAGCTCTTACACCCCATTGACGAGGAAGCCACCTTTTCCCCGGTCCGTTCCTTTGAGGGGGCCCTTTACGCCCTAAGCGGCGGCATGATTGAGGGTTTGATTAAAATAGGCCTCAAAGACACGGTCCAAACCGTTCACATTAATACCCTAGGCCTACTGGGCCGGGCCCTGGACGATTTGGCCAACGCCGATTTTCAGTATCCGGTTTTTGTCGAGGCCCTGGCCTGCTCGGGCGGCTGCGTCAACGGTCCGGCTATCTCGAGCAATCGTTCCACCATCCTGGCCATGACCGACTTACTGCGTCACGTCAAATCGCGCCCCCGGGTTGAGCCCGGGCCTTTTTATACCCCCCTGACCATTGAGGTCAGGCCCTCAAGTTTCGTGGCCAAGACTCATCCCTTTGACCGAATTCAGGAAATCCTGGCCCAGCTGGGCAAACACCACCCCGAGGACGAAATCAACTGCTCGGGTTGCGGCTACGATAGCTGCCGGGAATTCGCCGCGGCCATCTTTGACGGCCAAGCCGAACCGACCATGTGCGTCTCCAGCATGCGTAAACTGGCCACCCGTAAGGCGGCCGCCCTGGTCAAGGCCATGCCCTCGGCCATTGTCATGGTTGACCACCAAATGAAGGTCGTCGAGGTCAACGAAGCTTTCGTGCGCATGTTCATGCCCGAGCAAGTCGATCGCTACCTGGGCCGCCTCGAAGATCTGGTCGGCACCCCGGTCACCCAGTGGGTGGAGTTTGACCGCCTAATCCGTAAGGTCCTCATGACCGGCCAGGACATCCATATCGAACACCGCCTTTACAAAGGCAAGCTTTTTAACGTCTACATTTTTAGCGTTGAAAAATATCAGGTGGCCGGGGCCATTGTCACTGACATGACTTCCCTGCGCGAGGGCCGCTCGGATCTGGCCAAAAAAGTTCGAGAAGTCATAAACAAAAATATCGCCACGGCCCAAGAAATCGCCTGCCTATTGGGCGAACACGTGGTCGAGACGGAAACCCTCCTCTCGGCCGTGGCCGCCGATTACGAGGAAGGTAACGAGACCCTGGGCTGGGAAGACGACAACACTCTTAGGGCCACTGGTCCGGGCCAGCCCAACCCCTAAAAGCGAATAACTCCATTGATTTAAAACATAAAAAAAATAACACAAAAAAAAGCTCTAGCCATGTTCGTTGACGTCAACTGCTCCCAAGAAATCAAGCACGGTCAAAACACCTCGGGTGATTTTTTCCTAAGCCGCCGTTACCTCGAAGAAGGCCGCCTCATTGCCGTTTTGTCCGACGGCCTAGGTAGTGGGGTCAAGGCCTCGATTCTTTCCAGAATGACGGCCACCATGCTTTTGGGCTTTATCGAGGAATACACCGACGCCCGCAAAGCGGCCACCATTGTCATGAATTCCCTCCCGGTCTGTCAAGTTAGACACTTAAACTACTCGACTTTTTCCCTAATCGATTGCGACGACGAGGGCCGGGTCCGGGTCCTGGAGGAAGGCAACCCCGACTTTCTCTGGTTTAGGGGCAGTAAACCGCTCCTGGCCCCCTTCGATTACCTGGAATCCCAGGCCTTTCCCGAACGGCGCATGAAGCTCTATGACTTTGAGGTCATCCAAGGCGATCGCCTGGTCTTTGTCAGTGACGGGGTGACCCAAGCCGGTCTGGGCCAGCCCGGGCCCAAAAACGCCGGCCTGGGCCGTGAGGGTCTGCTTGATTTTCTAAAAGTCCTACTCGAGCGCCATTACGTGGTGGACAGCCTGAGGCTGGCCAAACACATCACCTCCATGGCCCTAAACCTTTCGCCCCATCACCAAGCCGTTGACGACATCTCGGCTTCGGTGGTCCACTTCCGTCAACCCCGGCGCTGCCTAATCTTTACCGGCCCGCCCTTTGAAAAGTCCCGTGACGCCTACTACGCCGAGGCCTTTGCCCGCTTTGCCGGGCCCAAGGCCATCTGCGGCGGCACCACCGCCCAATTTCTCTCCCGGGAACTAAAACGGCCCTTAATCTATGGCCGAGAGAGTAGGGGCGGCTTACCCCCGGACCTGGGCATGGAAGGGGTCGAGCTGGTCACCGAAGGCCTCCTGACCCTCAACCGGGCCATCAAATACCTGGAAACTGACGATCTGACCCGCTCCGACCCGGCCGGGGCCCTGACCCGATTTATGCTCAGCCATGACATCATCCACGTCATGGAGGGCACTGGCATTAATATGTCTAATTTTGACCCCTCGCAAATTCATGATTTCGATATCCGCCGAAACGTGATAAAAAGGCTGACCAAGCTTCTTCAAACCAAGCACCTCAAGATGGTCAAAATACAACGCGTCTAAGCTCCGGCCAACCCATGGCCCAGGCCTCGGCTCAGACCACCCGCCCAAATAAAAAAATCCCCAACCCAAAACTCCGGCCTCACGAAGAGGCCCTCATGGGGTCAAATAGCCCCACCAGGCCCCCTGGACTCCAGGTGGCTACCACCCTAGGGGCTTACCCTCTAGCTGAGCTCCTGGGGCCCTTTTTGGCCGTTTAAAGCCCATCCGGCCAGCCGACCAGATCCCAGGGCTCTGGCCCAGGGCCAAAAACCCCTCAGCCAGCTGGCCATTACTATTTATAAAAGCATGACCAATAAACATAAACACCTTAAAAGCCATCTGAACAAATGATAAAAAAAATGGCTTTACTTAAGCTAACCTAAAAACTTCTTTAAGTAAGATATTTTTACTTATATGAGCCTTTGATTGTCTCTTTTATCCAATCGCCAATGATAAATTGGAACTTATTTGGCGACTTTTAGGGCCTAAAATCAGTCATGAGTGAGAAAACCTCCAAGTTAACCCAGGGTCCGGTCGGAAAAACTATCCTTTTTTTCGCCGTGCCCTTGTTTCTAAGCGGCTTGATTCAACTTCTTTACCACACCGTGGATCTCATGTTCGTGGGCCGCTTCGTGGGCGTTCAGGCCGGGGCGGCCGTGGGGGCCTCAACGCTCATGGTCGTCTGTTTAATCGGCTTATTTATGGGGCTTTCCGTTGGGGCCGGGGTGGTGGCGGCCATGTATTTTGGGGCCAACGATTACCCAAAACTTGGAAAGGTCGTCCATACCTCGATTTGCGTCACTTTGGTCGGCGGGGCGGCCAGGATATTGGTGGGCTATTTGATGGCCCCGATTTGCT
>JAITJP010000106.1 GCA_031278835.1 Deltaproteobacteria bacterium | reverse complement strand
CGGAGCACCGGGGCGACTTGGGGCAAGGCCGGGCAGGGTTTTTTGGGACAGGAGCGATTTTCGGCGCAGGGCGAGCAGGGGGCTTGGCCCTGAACGATAACCGACCCCGGGGCGTAGGGACCGGTTTCGCCGGCCAGGGCCGGGCCCCCGAAGATGGCCAGAACTTTAGTGCCCACGGCGGCGGCCAGGTGGGTGACCCCGGTATCGGCGGCCACGAATAGGTCCAAACGCTTAATGACCGAACCCAGAGCCGCTAGGGGGGTTTGGCCAGTTAAATCCAGGGGCGGCTGGGGGCCGGCCCGGCCAATGAGATCCAAAAATTTGCGGGCCAGGACTTTTTCGCCCGAGCCGCCCAGGAGCACCAAGCCGGCCGAGGGCAGGGCCTGGGCCAATTGAACGAAGCGCTCGATGGGCCAGCGCCGCAGGTGATGGCCGCTGCCTAGGTGCAGGCCGATTAAGGGGTAAGGCTGAGCTTGAAGCGGCCAAGTCAGGCTGGGCCTATTTAAGGCCTGGGCCAGGGCCTGGGGGTCATGATCCAGGCTGGCCTCGGTTGGCCAATGGAGCCTTCGGCCGGAAGCCGGCCCGGCTGGGGCCAAAAGGCGCCAGAGATCGACTAGGTTTAGGCGGCCCAGGGGGCGATCCACGGCCATGATGGCGGCGGCCAGTTTTTGGGCTGGCGGGAAAAGGAGGCCATTTGGGCTTTTTTGGGGCCCGAGTTTCAGGGCCACGGAAAATTTATTGGTAAAGTTAAGCGAAGCCTCTGATGAGGAAAGGTTTATTAAAATAGAGAGTTTTTCAGGGATATTTTTTATTTTTGTTAATGATTCTTGAGAAAATGAGTTTTTAATGAACTCATCTTCGGGTAAGTGGATTATTTGGTCGGGAAGTTGGCTTAGCTGGGCGGCCAAGGCCACCTCGGGCCGGCTTACCACTAAGGTCAGGGGAGGAAATGAATTTTTGATTTCCTTAAGTAAGGGCGTGGCTTGGATAAGATCGCCAAGCTTCATGGGCTGTATGACTAGCGAGCTCACGACTTCTGGCCCATGACCGTTTTGGTCAGCTTAGTCAATCGGTGAAGATAGAGGTGATCGGACAGGACCCTTTGGTAGGCCTTTTGGGCGATCTGGGCCCGAAGATCGGGCCGGGCCAGATAAAAGCTGGCCAGGTCGGCGGCCTCCTCGGCCCCTTGGTAGGTGGCTATTTCGTCCGGGGCGAAGAGATTAAGTAGTTGCGATCGCCGATCGGTTAGTAAAAATGAGCCGGTGGCCGGAACGTCAAAGACCCTTTGGTTAAGTCCGGTTTTCATTTGGGCGCTGGTGATGTTTAAGTTTATGGCGGCGCTTTGGTAACGCTGGGCCAGTTCGGTGTAGTAATTTAACCGCCCGGAGAGTTGGGCCTGGGGCAAAAGTTCTTTAAAGGGCCGGTCGCCGTTTATGCGTAAAAGATCTTGGGGCAGGGCCGCTAGGATTTTGAGCCGGTAAAGGCGACTGGCCCGCCAAGTGATCAGGGCCATGAGATTTAGTCTTTGTTCCTGAGTTAGGTTTTGGGCCAAGCCAGCTTGGCCCATGCCGGTTTGGGGGCCTACTTCCGGGACCAGGCGGGGGTTATGTAAAAACTCATGGGCCAGGGCATCGATTTGGGGCAGATGGCTTGGGCAGAGACCGGACAGGCTTAGGTATTTTTGGGTGGCCGCTTCCAGGCTATCGCCCACGAAGGATATGATGGGTAAAGGGCTTTTGGGCTTTTTACTGGGGGCAAAGATTTTTGGATCAGTAGCCAGGGGCAGGTAGGTGGTCGGGTGATAGCCCAGGGATTTTAGGACTTCCAGGTAATCCGAGTCCCAGCAAAAGGTGAAAAAATCCCTGGTGGGCCTTTTGGCCGCGCCCAGTATGAAAAGGGGGCTATCGACAAACCAGGAGGCCATGGGGATGCCCAGGCGGTTAAGGGTGTCGGCCAGGAGACCTTGGGCGTCAAAACCCAGGTGGTTTACGGTTAAAACCAGTTCGGGCCGAAAGTCTTTGATTTGTTTTAAAAGCCTGGCGTAGTCCGCTTGGTTGGCCCTGGCCCCCAGGGCGGCCGACCAAACCGATAAGGGTGAGCCCAGAGCTTGGGCGGCTTTTTGGATCTCTTGGGACAAAAAGTAAGCCGTGTCAAAAAATAGTATTTTTGGCGGCTTAAAGGGTTTTGTTTTTGGTGATTGGTCTAGATTTTGTATATTTGATGATTGGCTTATTTGATCATTGGCATTTAATGGTTCATTTTTAGGGTATGATTGGGCGTCCAGGCGCAAATTGGTGGGCCGGGCTAAGACGCTTGGGGGGGCCTCCGGGGGCAGGCGGCGTTGCGGGCCCACCGACAGGGTAAAGTTGGGACTGGTTAGGATTTTTGAAAAATCCCTGGCCGTCAGGGCGGCCGAGGCCAGTTCGGCCCGGGCCTCGATAGCCAGGAGGGGGGCTTGGTCGGGCAGTTTTTCCAGGGCCAGTTCCAGGTGGTAGCCCAGTCCCAAGCCAAGCACGGTCAGGCCGGACAGGGGGGTCCCTTGGGCTTGAAAAAATTTTTCAACAATGGCCTGGTCTTCGCTTTGGGGGTTTAGGGCCGAGCATAGGCGCCTTTCGCCATGGGCATCTTTAAGCTTAATAAAGGGCTGACCATTGGGCCCGACTTCCAAAAGTACCAAGCCTTCTTGATCTTGAAAGGAAAACTCAAAGCCTTGGCCGGAATCCAGGGCTTTGGGCGGAAAAAGACTTAGCGCCTCGGCCTGGGCCGGCTGGCGCTCCTTAAGTAAGCTAAGATTTCTTTCAAACCAAGATTCCATTGGTTTAGTCCGTTCGTTTTTTTGGGTTAGAGATTTTTTGGGCCGGCCCATCTAAGGCGCCCTGGCCTTGGCTTGGCGGCCAGGAGGCCCTAGATGGGCAAGACATCGGGAGGTTTTTCGGTTCTGACTTCCAGAAAGTTGGGGCGATTTTCTTTGGCCCTAAGGGTTAGGGAAAAAATTCTTAGCCACTCGGAGGCCACCTGATCCCAGGAATAGCGGGCCCTAATTTTGGTTTTGGCCAGATCGGTTAGTTTTTGCCGGGCCAGGTGGTCATCCAAAAAGTAAAGGACCCTTTCGACGTATCTTTCCAAGTATTCTTTGGAAGCCGGGCGGCCGGGGATCTTAAAGTCAGAAATGACCACCGATTCCGAGAGGGCGAAGGCGTCGGAGGTCATGACGGCCGTGCCCAGGGCTTGGGCCTCCAAGACGGCCAGGCAAGAGACTTCCGGAAAGGTCGAGGGGTAGACCATCATCTCGGATTCGGCCAAGTGCCGGTAATATTCAGTCTTGGGCAAAGCCCCCAGGTCGATTATTTTAGGATCCCGGGAAATCAACAGGCCCAGGTGATCGTAGAGACTGGATAGAGATGGGTCGCTTAGGGCCTGGGCCATTTTGTAACCGCACAAATAAAGGCGCAGATCCGGGCGGTTTCTGGATAAACGGGGCCAGATCTCTTCCAACAAAGGCTTAAGGCCGCGTTCGGGCCTGGAGGCGTAAATGAGTTTGCCCGGGACTTTTTTCAGCCCTTGGGCGGCCCGGTCCAGGAGATTAAAGTCCAGTCCGTTTCGGGTAACGATGGTCCTTTCTTCCAGTTGCGGCAAACGGGTCAGGTAATTGTGGCGATGGAATTGTGACAAAACCAAGGAGATGTCAATCTCGTCATGAATAACCCTTAGGGCTTGGGGGTTATCCAGGGTGTCGTGATTCCATAGGACCTTTAGGCGACTTCTGATGGGCAGGCTAAAAATGCCAAAAAATCGACTGACCACCATCACGTCAAAGGAAAGCTTGGCCAAAGTGGGCAGGGACTGCCTAAAGGGCAAGTATTTAACCCCATCGTGGTTGGCCGGTTTTTGACAGTTGTTTATGGCGAAAACCTCATGACCCTGGCGGGCCATGGCCCTGGTGATTTGAATAAAGGCCGTTTCCGCCCCACCTAGGGAGCCGGTCGAGAGGGCGTTGCCTTCAAAGGGCACTCCGTCGGTAAAAAAGGCGATAACTTTCTTCACAGGGCCGCCTCCATGGAAAGGGCCCGCCGGTGGGCCGGGGCTAGGCTGATGGCCTTGGCCAAGAGTTCTTTGGCCTTGGAGGTGTCGCCTTGGGAGATGGACGATTCGGCCAAAGCCACGTAAGGCTCGGGGTTTTCCGGATTGAGGCGCATGGCTTCTTCCCAGGCCTTGCGGGCGTTTTGCTCCCGGCCCAGGCTTTTATTGGCCTTGGCCAGTAAGCAGGCCGTCACGAAACCTTGCTTGCGGTGATCGGCCCCCCAGCCGGGATCGCCGCAGCCAAAGGCCAGGGCCTTCATGAGCTGGGGCACGGCCTCGGTGATTCTGCCCGAGTCATACAAAAGGCGCCCGAGTAGGGCCCTGGCTGGCCCGTAGACCGGCCTAACCCGGCAAAGGTACCTTAAAGCCTCCTCGGCCTCTCGGGGCTCACAGAGGCGCTGGTGGACCTGGCTTAGGATAATGACGGCGTGACTCCAAAGCGAGGGGTTTATTTCCCGGTTTTGGACCAGTAGATCCGGACCCTGGCCTGGCTGGTTTTCAAAGTATTCTTGGCTTTGTCGGTCTGGTGGGCTTTGAGAATATTCTGGGCTCAAGTTTTGGTCTTGGTCAAAGTCGGGCCGTTCCTGGTCGGTTAGGCCGGCCTCGATGGCGGCGTTCAGGTAGGGCTTGGCTTCTTTAAAAAACCTAAGGTTTACCAGGGTTCGGCCGGTTTGGTAGAGATGATAGAAATCACCGGCCGCGGTCAAGGGATCGGAGATTAAAAGTTGCAAATTACGATGGCCCTTTTCCCGGGCCTGGTTGCCGTCGGCGTAACCCCAGTGTTTTATCTCGGCCGGGGTGTGAACTATGGGCCAGTCGGGCGGGTGAACCAATTGCTCGTGTATGCGTCCTTGGAAGCGAACCTCGGGGGAATTGACAAAAACCCTTTTTTGCCAAAGCCTATCGCCCTGGGGGACGACCACCTCGGTGGCCGTGAAGATTAATCCGCCCCGGCCCAAACGGCTTTTTATCATGGCCAGATCGGTCATGGTGATGCTGTTGTCGGCGTCCAGCCAGAGAATAAAATCGCTGGTCATGACCTCGAGACCAAAATTTCGGGCCAGGGAAAAATCGTTTTGCCAGACCATGTGAAGGACTTTGGCCCCATAAGCCGCGGCCATCTCGGGACCGGCGTCGGTTGAACCCGTGTCCACCACGACCATTTCGTCGACCAAGCCGGCCATGGGGGCCAGGCTATAGGGCAGGTTATTGGCCTCGTTTTTCATGATCATGGCCAAGCCCAAGGTCGGGCCGTTTTCTTTGGTTTTTAAGCCAGGCCCCTTGGCCGAGGGCCATGAATCCTTTTGGTAATAGTCTTGGAACATTTTTCGTCCCTTTCCCGCTTAAAGGCCGCCGTTTCCCCTGAGCCCATACGCTTAATTGGCTCCAAAGCTTATCCGCCAAAGGCGGACAAACTTTGGCTTAAAGCGAGGCCAGCATTTTTAACAGTAAACCGTCGGCCCAAATAAGATTTTTTAAAATGCCCTGCTTGGTGCCCGCGGCCATGGCCGGGCCCAGGATCTGAGCCATAAAGGCGCTGGCTTGGGCCGTGGCCATCATCTCGACTAGGCATTTTTGAGTGTTTATTTGCAAAATGCGCTTAAGTGAACTGATGATGCCTGAGATCTGCTTAAGATCGCCCTTGATTTCCTTGGCCGAGGGCCTGGGAATGAGCTTCAGTAAGGCCGGGATATCTATGGGCGGCAAGTTTTTGTCCATCAAGGCCAGGACCATTTCCAAACTTATTTCCTCAAAACCCCTGATGGCGGCGCCCCGGGCCGTGGCGTTAATAAGTCTCGGGCCGCCTTTGGGATTGCGGCGAATGGTGGCCGCGGCTTCCTGATACCAGCCCAGGGAGGCCAAAAGGGAGGTGTTGGTCTCGACTTGTTGACCGCCCACGCCCGGCACCAAGATGGTGGTGCCCATGTTTTCGTCAATAAGGCTATCCGAGGTGCCGGGGGCGTGCAGATAGTTGCCGTCATAGCATTGATCCTGGCCCACCAAAACCAAGGGGTCTAAGCCCCAAACGTAGGCCAGGGCAAAGGCGGCCGTTCCGGCGTTTCCGCCTTGGGGCAAAAATAAGCCCCGGCCCAGTATCTGGGCCTCCCCGCCGTTTAGGTGAAACAAGGCCTTGTGAAAACCCTCGACCAAAAAATGGTTGGGGTGACTGCTGGAGGCGGCCGCCAAAACGGCCTGGTCACCCAAGATTTCTTTTTCGGCCGGGCTGAGCTTCAAATACGAACTGGTATCAGAGGACTCCAACAGTAAGACCACGTCCGGTTTAACCCCTAAACTTAACAAGGGCTTTAGGGCGGCCGAGGCGCAAATGATGACCGATTGGCCAATGGCCTGACCCAGAAGGCGGCCGTTTTTGGCCAAACTGGGACCGGCTCCGACCACGAAGGCCGGGCGAACCGGAAATTTCCCTTTAAGCAGCATCAAATCTGGCAGTCTGGTAGTCAGGCCAGTATTCTTGGCCAAATTTTCGATGAAAACCGAATCGGTCAAGGCCTTGGTCTTGTCGATGACTTCCCGCCGGGAAATTTCCCGGGTGACTTGTTTGACAAAAATGGCGGCCTGCTGGGGCCAAATACGCCGATAGCCCGGCACCGGCAAGACCAAAGGGGCCCCGCCCTCGCCGTGCACGACTTCCCTGGCCAAGATCTCGTCAAACTCGGTTTGGTTTTTATGGATGATCGGTTTTTGACCTGGCCCCAAAACGTTATATTTTTCATACAGGTCCATTAAACTAAGATCCGGTTCCAAAACGTGGATCTTAATGCCCGGGTAACTTTCCCAGATGATCCTCAGATGCCAGCCCAAGCCCAGACCAAAGATCAGGGCCGAGGTGGGCTTTTGCTCTTGCTTGCGTCTTTGGGACAAAGCCATGCCTACCCAGTTTTTAGCCTCGGCCAGGGGATTGTCGGGGTTATGGATGGTCGTCCCCTGATAAATCAAGCCCGGCCCGTGCGGGCCCGGTAGTATTTTCGGGGCGGCCGCCGCCGCCCGGTCCAACTGCATTCTCGCGTTCATGGCCGCGTAGAGATCCTCACCCATAACTACTCCATTTATCTTCAAAGTTCATTTTTTTTAACAAATGACCTTGGATTTGACGTAATAAAAAAAACAATCCGGTATTTTTTAAAAGATTCGCTCGTTTTGGCTTGGTTTTTGTTAACATCAATTAAACAATTGTTTAATTGATGGTTAGATAGGAAGCCCGAGCGGCTTGGGAGTAAAGGCCGCCCAAGATGGCGTCGTTTGGATGGAACTCCATGGCCTTTTGGACCACCTCCAGGGCTTCGGCCGAGGCCCCGTGGTTTAGAAGTAAACCGGCCAGTTCCTGGGCGATCTCAAGATCGTCTGGCCTTGAGGCGTAAGCGGCTTGGTAAAATTCCAGGGCGTTCCATTCGGCCGGATCGTGAATGACTCGGCTAAAGCCTGGCGAGAGATCGTGACCCAGCTCGACTAGCCTCCGGGCCACGGCTTTGACGTGCTCGAAGGGCAGGGTGTGCCTTTCCAAGGGGCCCAGCTCCGGGTTTTGGCTAAAGCGAACAAACCAGTCCTTGGAAGCCTCGAGTTGGCCTTCGGATAATTTAAGCAGGCCCAGGCCCAAGGCCCCCCGGGCTTCCCCTTCCTCAAAAGCCCTAACCAGATAGCCTTCGGCCAGGTCCACCTTCTTGCGATGGCGCTTAATTTGGCCCAACATGTAGAGGGAAGTGGGGTTAATGACCTTGGCCTCCAAGGCTTTTTCGAAAAGTTTTTCGGCCCGGACGATGCGCAGCTGCCCGGATTCCTTGGGCCACCTAAGGGCGGTCAGATACATGGCTTGACCCTCATGGTTCCAGGCCTCCACGTCCACCAAAGCCCGTCCGCAGTGGATCCTTTTGACCTGGTTAAACAAGGTCTCGGCCCGATGATCGATGTCGTGGGCGGCGCTCATTTTATCCAAGGCCCGCTTGGCCGTTTTCTTACGCCGCTTGGAGTCTTTTAGCCAAAACTCGGCCGAGTCGATTAATTCCTCGGGCTCAAACCAGGCAAAGTCCTCGCCGGGTTGAAACAGTTCGCCCAAATCGCCGCCGGCTTTTTCGGTAAAAAGCACCGCCCCTGAGGCCATGGCCTCCATCATCCTGGTGGTCACCCCGGGAAAAAGGCACTCGTTTAAGGCCAGTCTCGATTGGCGATAGATTTGCCCGGAATCCTCGGGATTGAGCCAACCGTCTTGGCGAGAGCCGCCGGTTTTTAAACTGTAGCGATTGGACAAGGTTTTTAGCAGCCGGTTGCGCTTGGGCCGGGTGTTTAAGTCAGTCGAGCCGACAAAGCCAAAGTCGTAACTCTGGGCGCTTAGATCGATTTTTTCCGGCTGATAGCTGGACACGTTTACGGCCACCGGCAGCCAGGAAGCGGCCAGACCGGCCCCGTTTAGTTTGGCCACGTAAGGCTTTTGGTCAACGAAGGTGTAGTCAAACAAGTGGGCGAAATGCTTTTGCCACCAAAAGTTAATGGGCGTGTCCACGGCGTAATAAATCTTGGGGATGCCGTAGATGTTTGACAGACCGTCCGGGAAATGGTGCTGGCCCAGATGATCGGTGTAAACGATCATGTCCGGACGATCCTGTAGCCCGTTAAAAAGCGAGTCAATGGGTAAGCCTTCCTCGTGGGGTGGGATCAAAACCGAATGACCTAACTTATGGAACGAATGATAAAAGTATTCGCTACCTAAGCACAAAATAAGCATGATTTTTCTCCGTTATGACCAGCCAAATGGCCTTTGGCTTAAATTATATTTAAAATAAGTTTTAAAGTTTGACTTTATAACTTTTAGTTAAAGTACCAACCCAGATCCTTACGTTCGCCCAGCTCGCTCAGTCCATGGACTTGGGGAGACAAAGACTTGGGCCCCTCAAATCCAGGCTCCAGGCCAGGCTCCATGCCAGGCTCCATGCCTGGCCCCAATCCGGGCCCAAAACTTGGCCCGGATTGGTTAAGGGCCAGATCCCCCGAATCGGTAACCTTAATTTTATAGGGCCCCAAGCTCTCCCCCTGGCCTGACTGGCTCATCTCTATGCCCGAGGCCTTCAGGCACTCTTGACAAGGTAAGCTCGAACGCCCTTCCAGGCCGCGTAATTTATTGGCCTGGGGCGAGTTCCAAACTTCCTTTAAACTGGCGTATTTTAAATTACCCAAGGGCTCCAGGCGCCCAAAGTCCGAGCAGCAGGGAAAAAGACCCCCGTCGGCGTGGATGGCCAAGCGGGTCAAGGGATCTGGGCAATAAAAACCACCGTTTTTGGGCAGCCGTTTGACCGGATTGACCCTAAGATCGGCTCGGCCCATCAGATCGAGATAATCCTGGAAGGCCAAATAATCGGCCAAAGGGGAAAATTTTTCCTTAAAGGCTTTGGCCTCGGCCTGGTTAATTTTGGTGTTGACAAAACTGAGCCTAAGAAGCGGCAACTTTGAGCCAAGTTTTTCCCGAACTCTTAGAAAAGTTTCGATGTTTCTGACCAAACGATCAAAGTTTCCTCCGGGCCTAACCCGCTCGTAAGTCTCCTCGCTGGCGGCGTCCACTGAAATCATCATGCGAGTTAAGCCGGCCTTTATGAGATTTTCCGACAATCTCTGGTCAAGCAATTGCCCGTTGGTGATTAGGGCCAGATCGATAAAACCCCTCTTGGAGGCCTCCAAAACCCAAAGGTCGATGTCGTCTTTGAGCAAAGGTTCCCCGGTTAGGCCAAACCTAATCGAGGGCGTTCCCAGTTTTTCCGCTTCCCGGACGGCTTCCAAATAAAGCCCTTCGTCCAAAAACAGCCCAAAGCCGGGAAACTTATTTTCCATTTCCCCACCGCGCCCGGCCGGGAACATGGGGCAAGCCAGCTGACAAACCGTGGTCAGGTCAATGTCCAGATGCAAAGGGTAAGCCAAGCCTTCCCCAGACTCGGCGGCCTCGAATTGTCGCCTATAGGCCATGAAACGGTTGCCCAGCTCTCGGCCCAGGACCCGCTCGGGATCGCGCTCCGATTCTTGACGCCCTCTGGCCAGGGTTTTTTGAAATTTTGCCAATGACATTAAGACGAAAACTCCATATGCTTAAGTCCCGTTAGCTTGTAAAGTAGTTTCTTTTGGGACCAATATATCAAATTTATCAAAGCCTTATGACTACCAGTCTGATTAAGCCCAGCTATTGTTAATTAATCCAGCTTATTAAGCCAAACCAACTCTAACTAATCACAACTAATCGCTAATAATCACGAATAATCGCGCCCAATCGTGCCCAATCCCGTCCAATCTTACTCATTAACCCAGCCCCTCGGGCCGGCTCTAAAGCCCCTCGGGCCCGGCAAAAATAAACCAGACCCAGGTCTTCGAGCCCATTAACGCAATTCTGGTGCCAAAATAGTTGAGGATTAGTTTAAGCGGATTGCCGAAAAACTTCCGAGAGCCGTTCAGGGCGATTTAAAGCCCCTTTGAGGATTTGGCCAGGCTAATTCAAAAGAAAAGCTCCCAGAAAAAAAACTCTCCGGGAGCTTTGAGACAAAAAAAAAGAGCCCAGGACCATTGGAGAGGCCCTCTCCAATGGTCCTGGGTTTTTGGTGGTCAGTTTAACCTTTGGCTTAGATACTGGCCAATGGCCTTATCGTAGGCCGAGGTTTTGAGAAAGACCTTAAGGGCCAAAGCCCGGCAAAATTTTTCGCCAATCTGGCCCTGGTTTTTTTTCCACTCAGTCATAAAG
>JAITJP010000065.1 GCA_031278835.1 Deltaproteobacteria bacterium | reverse complement strand
CGTTTGGTTTTCATAAAAGGGACTTGGCTTTAGGGTCAAGTTCCTTTATATTGATTCGAGCCTGGTTTCCGGCCAAGTTTTTAGCCTGGCTTCTGGCTTGGTTTCTCCCTCGGAAGCGTCGGCCAACGGGTTTAACGAATTTCCATAATCGGGCGTGGGTAAAAAACCGTCGGGGAAATTTTCTGACGGGAGGTTTTTTTATAGCGAACCGTTTTTTAACCTTGGCCAATTGGGGTTTAATACAAGGCTAGTGGGTAACTAAAAAATAAATTTGGAGCGAGAAAAGAAAAAAATAATAGCTGACTTTGACAATAAAAACCCAAAATTATTTAAAATAATGCGTATAATAATTAAACGGTATCATGAAACCTTAACTTCTAAGGTTTTTGGAAAGCCGCCTCGGGTGAAAATAATCGTTTCGAAAACCGGCCCGGGTTTTAGGCCAAAGGGCCCAAACGCCGGGCCCAAAAGGTGAGCCCAAAATCGCGGGGGCGATTTTTTTGCCCGTAAAGGAACGGGTTTTTTGGAAGCCAAACCGCCAGACTTTTTCTATCCCCTTAACCACGCTAGGAATTTCCTTTCAGTAAAGCCAACCAACGAATCCCATTTTTAAATATTTCAATTTATCGCACCTAACGTTTGAATATTTTACTTAACGGTAATTTGAATGGTGTTTATTATTTTAATAAGCTAGACGTCGTTTAGCGGGCTTACTTAAACTTTGCTTTTTGGTTTTAATTACTCGATCTATCGCAAGAACCTACTCAGTAATTAAAAAATTTTAACTTTTTTTGACCAATTATCTTTCTTTTTGGAAGATTTTTGGCCATTTGGATAGGTATGGCCTTGGTTATTTTGGCCATTTTTACTTTGTTCTTACAGTCTTAAGGCTATTTTTCTCACATGATGGAATACAAATTCGTGGACAATGAGATCCAAATTAAGGATCGCGCCAGTGAACTACGGCTCCTTTTTGAGGTCAGTCAGGCCTTAAACGGGGCGGCCAGCGAATTGGCCGATCACCTAGACGAAGCCTTGGCTCTCATGGCCAAATACACCGGGATGATGCGCGGGGCTTTTTACATGATCGCCCCAAACGGCGACATCGTCATGGAAGCGGCTTACGGCCTAAACATGACCGAAAAAAAGCGGGCCCATTACAAGCCCGGCGAAGGGGTCATCGGCCGGGTCACGGCCACCGGCCAGCCCATGGTGGTGCCCAGCGTCTCCAAAGAACCATTGTTTCTTAACCGAACCAAGGCCAGGGATCTTAAGAGAGGCGACGTGTCCTTCATTTGCGTTCCCATCATCCTAGATGGCAAAACCATCGGGGCCATCTCGGCCGATCGCCTTTTCGCCGATCCCGTGCGCATGGAAGAGGACACGCGATTACTCACCATTTTGGCCAGCCTAATTGCCAGGGCCGTGGGCGTGAGGCGCGATTTTTCCGCCCGGCATGAGGCCATGCTTGAGGAAAACCGCCGCCTCCAGGCCATCCTCAACAATAACTTCAAGTCCGGTCAGCTCGTTGGCCAATCCAAGGCCCTGGGCAATATCCTTGAAGAGGTGGCCCAGGTGGCCGCGACCAACGTCACCGTCCTCATAAGGGGTGAAAGCGGGACCGGCAAAGAAATGATCGCCGGGCTTATCCACTCAAATAGTTTAAGGGCCGGGCAGCCTTTCATAAAAGTCAACTGCGCCGCCCTGCCCGAGGGCTTGGTTGAGAGCGAACTTTTTGGCCATGAGCGCGGCGCCTTTACCGGCGCCGTTTCCGGCCGCAAGGGCCGTTTTGAGATGGCCCACGGCGGGACCTTGTTTTTGGACGAGGTCGGCGACATGAGCTTGACGACCCAAGCCAAACTACTTAGGGTTTTGCAAGAAAAGGAATTCGAGCGGCTGGGGGGCGGGGAAACCATAAAGGTTGACGTGAGATTGGTGGCCGCCACCAATAGGGATCTTGAAAAGATGGCCGAGGAAGGCCTTTTTAGGATGGACCTTTATTACCGGCTAAGCGTTTTTCCCTTGTCCTTGCCACCCTTGCGCAAAAGGGTCGAGGACATTTTGGCTTTGTCGGAAAACTTCGCCAAAAAGTTTTCCTTGGATCCGGAAAAACCCATCCGCATTTCCACGGAAGCCTATAAATTACTGCGAGCCTACGAATGGCCAGGGAACATCAGGGAACTGGAAAACATCATCGAGAGGGCCGCCGTTTTGTGCGGGCCCGAGGGCCTAATCGAAGCTAGGCACTTGCCGGTTTGGCTCCAAGGCCGCCAAGACGAAAAGGAAACCAAGACCCTTTACGAGGCCGTGGCCATCTTGGAAAAACGCTTAATCTGCGAAGCCTTGGAAGCCACCAATGGCCACGTGACCATCGCCGCCGAGAGATTGGGCCTAACCGAACGCAAGATGAGCCTTCGGATGAACAAATATAACATCGATTTTCGCTCTTTTAGGGTTAAACGCTAGGCCTTTCGTGGGCGAAATGCCTAGCTGGGGGGCCCCGCGGGTTTTTTCGCTTGGCCCGTGGGCATTTTTGGGGGGTTTTACTTAAGCTCCTTAGTCTCGTCGGCTTTTTTCTCGGGCCCTTGGCCGGGACACAGGCTACTTAGGATCAAGTATTTACTCAAGGTGTAATAAGCGCTGACGGCGTTAACCGCCCACCCGAAGGGGCCGTCCAAAATACCCAATTTAAGGACCTGGTTTTTAAAGAAATTGGCCCAGCATTTGGCCAGGGCCCCGAAAACGCCGCATTTTTTCCCCTTTTTGGCCGCCTCGTAAGCCCAGACCCGGGCGTAACGCTCCATTTTGCCCAAAAAATGTTCCCAGTCCCGATAGGTCAGGTGAAATAGATGGCCGTCCAGGTCCTTTACGGGTAAGCCCGTTTCGGCCCTCTCGTGGACCTCGCCAACCCATTTGACCTCGCCTTTGGGAAAAAGCCTGGTCACCCGGTCCGGGGCCAAGTGGCCAAAGCGAAACTTCCGACCGAAGGCGAAATTTTTCCTTAAGACCCGCCCCGCCTGCCTTGGCCCCTCGACGTGACCTTTCACCGCCTCGATTAATTCCGGGGTAAACCTCTCATCGGCGTCCAAAAAAAATACCCAATCGGACTTGGAGACCTCCAGGGCGTAATTTCTTTGGCTGGAAAAATCGTCCAGGACGCGCTCGTAGACCAAGGCCCCGGCTTCTTTGGCGATTTGGCCCGTGCCGTCCAAGCTCCCGTCGTCGATGATGACCGCCTGGCCCAAACCCCTAAAGCTGGCCAAACAAGCGGGCAGGTTTTTAGACTCATTTTTAGTCAAGATAACGATGTCAATGGACATGGCCACTAAGCTTCTCCCAAAGGGTTAAATTTTTAATCACTCAAATTTTTAATAAATCTTTCACTTAAATAAAGACAACGCCAAACGCCAACGCCTGACCAAAGGGCCTTAAATAAAGCCCCATGGACCTGGCTTAAAAAAAAATGCCAAACCCAAATAACCATTTTAAATTATACCATAACGGGGCCCGGCCGGCTTGGGCTTAAACGCGTAATGACCAAAGGTTTCCTTTTAGCCAGGCCAACTGACCCCCTTTGGCCAGCCTTTTTGGGCCAGAAGGGTTCAATTTTGTCTAAATTGGACGGGACCAAAGCGGTTAACTTTAGGAAAAATAGTATGATATATTTGACAAGAAATTTTAATTAAGGAAAACAAGAAATCTCGTTAGCCTTTATTGGTCATTTTTTGGTATTGAGTCTTAAATTTTTGGGCCAACTCTCTATAGCCGCGACCGATGGGCTCGGAAACTTAAACCGTCTTTAAGACCATTATTATTCTAGGTCATTATGGATTAATATCGCGACAAACACTTGTTTTAATGTTGACCATGATGATAAAATTAGCAACTGGCCATCGGCAGCTTAACTAGGCTTGGCGCCTTTTTGTCGCCCCGGGCCGCTGGCCTTTTATGGGCGCCTTGCTTTTTTGGGCCCCCAAAAAATTAGCCCATTTGCCCGCCCCCCGGGCCGATGGCCTTTTGTGGGCGCCTTGGTTTTTTGGGCCCCGAAAATGGGCCCATTTGCCCGCCCCCCTGGGCCGATGGCCTTTTATGGGCGCCTTGCTTTTTTGGGCCCCAAAAATGGGCCTAACTTTAAGCGTTTTGGAGAGTTATTTGGAAAGGCCTATCATTGTGGCGCTTGACTTGGGCGAAAAACGCGTGGGCGTGGCCGCGACCGACCCCTTGGGCTTGACCGCCCAGCCCGTGACCGTCCTTAACCGAAAACCCCACGGCCCCTTTATGGAAGCCGTAAACGATTTGGTCAAACAAAGGGGGGCAACGCTGGTGGTATTGGGATTACCGAAAAACTCCGACGGTTCCATGGGCGCGCCAGCCCAGAGGGCTCTTTCCTTGGCCCACGAGCTTAGGACGCGCTTTGGCCTTGAGGTCGATACTTACGACGAGAGGCTGACCACGGCCATGGCCGATCGGGTCTTTGACCAAGCCGGGCTTAGTCGGGCCCAGAGGCTAAAATCCATCGACAAGATGGCCGCGGCCATTATTTTAGACGGTTATTTGGCCTTTTTGGAAAGAAAGCGCTTAGAAACTGTATGAATATCCCTATAATTTTATAATCGCGAGATAACATGTCAGACAAACAAAAGGGCATGCCCCTTAAATCCTTAAAGCTTCCAGCCGGAAAGCTCAAATCCGGGCCGAGTTTGATTGGGCGCTTTATCGGGATAATTGGCTTGGCGGTCGTCATCGGACTGTTACTGGCCTTTTTGGCCGTGTTGCGTTACGGCAGTAACTTTCTGGCCCCCGAGGAGACCAGTCGGGAGATCCTGGTCACCATCCCCCAGGGATCCACCAACGCCCAAACCGCCGAGTTACTTTACAAGGCCGGGGTCATTAAATCCACCGACGCCTTTATGTGGGCCGTAAGGATCCGCTCGAGGCTAAAAAAACCGGTCAACATCAAGGCCGGCGAGCAGATCGTCGATCCCTCGTTAAGCGTTTGGGAAAACATATCCAGTTTAGAAAAAGGCAACTTCAAATTCTATCCCTTCACCGTTCCCGAGGGCTGGAACATGAGGGACATCGCCAGGTCCATTGAGGCTTCGGGCCTAGGCGACGGTAACGATTTTTTGGCGCTTTGCCACGATAGAAGTTTCATTAATTCCCTGGGTTTTTCGGCCAACACCTTGGAAGGTTATCTTTTTCCCGAGACCTACAGTTTTCCGAAAGGCACGCCGCTTAAAACCATCGTCAAAACCATGACCGACCATTTCAAAAAAGTTTGGGAAAAATACGATTCCATCGCCGCCACCAAGGGCCTTAGCCTAAACGAAGTGTTGACCATGGCCTCGATCGTGGAAAAGGAAACGGGGGCGGTTAACGAAAGGCCCATGATCGCCACGGTTTTCTTTAACCGGCTCCAGAAAAAGATGCGCCTGCAGACCGATCCCACGGTCATATATGGGCTGCCGAATTTTAACGGGAATTTGACCCGGGCCGATCTGGAAACCAAGCACGCGTACAATACCTACGTCATAAACGGCTTGCCGCCCGGCCCCATCGCCAACCCGGGCGAGGAAGCCATAAAAGCCGTTTTGAACCCCTCCCCCGGAAAGTACCTATACTTCGTCTCCAAAAATGATGGCACCCATCACTTCTCCGAGACCCTGGCCGAACATAACCGCATGGTCAACCGTTACCAAAGGGGCGGGTCATAACCTCGCGGCCAAACGGCCCGTTTGGGGGCCGGCCATGGCCTCGCGGCCCATTGGCCCGTTTGGGGGCGGCGACTATCTTATTGGGCTTTCGATCCCAACCAAATCAATTTCCCTCCGAGGTTAAGGGATGCGCCCAAGCATCGTCAATAACAGCATACTGGCCGAAATAGTTCCATCTTTCTTGGTCAACTTGTTGATTTTTTCATTCGTGCTGTTGATGGCCAGATTCATGTCCTTGACCGATCTGGTGCTAAATAAAGGCGTGGGCACGACTTTGGTCTTTAGGATCTTCATTTTGATCCTGCCCCGGATGCTCGATTACTCAATCCCCATGGCCACCTTATTGGCCTGCTTAACCACCTTCCTTAGGATGAGCGCCGATTCCGAACTGACGGTTTTGAAAAGTTCCGGCCTCTCCCTCTACCAGCTCCTTTCCCCGGTCGTTTGCTTTGGCTTGGTCACGGCCATTTTGACCGGCCTATTCAATATCTACGTAACCCCGGCGGCCAACCCGAAATTTAGGGACGAACTTTTGACCTTGGCCAAAGCCAGGGCCGATCTGGCCATAAAGGAACAGGTCTTTGTCAGGGACTTTCCGGGCTTGACCATTTACGTGGGCCAGCTGCCCACCTCCACCACCGAAACGATGAGTAACGTGGTCATAAACGATCGTAGGTCGGACTTTGAAAATTCCGTCATCGTGGCCAGATCCGGGATTTTGGACATCGATTCCACCTCCAACCTTTTGCTTTTTAGGCTTTTCGACGGGGTGATCGACCGGTTTTACACGCAAAAATCCTCGGTTGACAGCATATTTTTTGACGTCTATGAACTTAAAATCTCCCCCGGGCCGGAGTTTGCCGGGGGGACCAGCTCATCGTCATTCCGCAGGCAAGATCTGCCAACCGGTCGGCTTTTTGGCGAGGCGGCCCGCCGGATAAAAAATAACATACCCTATTCCCAAAACTTCTATATGGAGTATTACCGGCGTTTTTCCATGCCGCTGGCTTGTTTTCTCATGGCCATCATCGGCATGCCCCTGGGGGCGAGCTTTAGGACCAAAGGCCGAAATTTCGGCTTGGCCATCGGTTTGGCCATATTCGTGATCTACTATTTTCTCTTTACCATCGGCTGGATGCTGGGGGAAATGACCTACGTGTCGCCGGGCTATTCCATATGGGTCCCGGTGGGCATCGTCGGGGCCGTGGCCGTCTGGTTACTGATGGGCGTCAATACCACCACGCCCTTGGATCCCAAGGAAACGCTAAAAACCATCAAAGGGTTTTTTGGCCGTTTTTCCAAGGACGTTAAAGACGATCGTCGGGAGAGGTGAAAATGAGCGTAATCTCCCGATATCTGGCGACCTTGTATTTTAAGCACTTGGCGACCTGCCTTTTTGGCTTCGTGACCTTGTATCTGGTCGTGGATTTTATCGAAAAGATCTCGGATTTCATTACCCAGGATATCCCCATCCATTCGATAATACTCTTTTTTCTGGCCCAGATTCCGACCATCTTGGTTCTTTTGGCCCCCGTGGCCACCTTGGCCTCGATTCTGATAAGCCTGGTTTTGATGGCCAGAAACTCCGAGATCATCGCTTTCAAAGGCAGCGGGGTCAGCCTGTATCGATTGTCCTGGCCCCTTTTGGTTTCGGGCTTTTTGTTAAGCGTGGCCGTTTTTTTGGTAGGCAATCTCGTCACCCCTTACACCAGCCGCTACACCAACCATCTCTGGGAAGTCCAGGTCAGAAACCGCCAAACCCTCATAGATTCCCAGACGGTGGAAAACGTTTGGCTAAAAGATCTACGCCTTTATGAGCACATGGATTCCTATGATGAGGCCAGAAAACTGGCCCTGGGGCTTACCATAATTATTTTGGATCCCAATTTATATTTAAATAAAAGAATAGAAGCCGAACGCGGTTTTTTCTCTCCAAACGGACTTAGATTATTTGGCGTAAAGGAAAAACTATACCAATATGAATCAAGAGATAGACCCTTAACTTACATTTTTAACGAATACGAGGAAACTTTCTTACCCGAACACCCCTCCCCGCCCCCGGGCCTGGGCCGCCGGGCCGAACAAAACACCAACGAAATGAACGTCTTGGCCCTAAACGAGACCATCCACAACTTGGAATCCGAGGGTTTTTCGCCCGTCCGGCAGTTGGTCGATCTCCATTTCAAGATGGCCACGCCCTTTATTTCCCTGATCATGGTTTTGGTGGGCTTGCCGATTGGTTTTTGGCGGGAAAAAGGCGGCAGCGTGGCCTTGGGCCTGGTTTGGGGCCTAACCCTATCTTTCGTTTACATGGTGGCCCAGGAGATTTCCCGCTCCCTTGGTTACTCCGGGCTTATCCCGCCGCTCATCTCGGCTTGGTTGCCCAACTGTTTTTTTGGGCTTATGAGTTTGTACCTTTTTTCCCACGTCAGGCAATGAGCCTGGCCAAATTGGCCGCCTTTCAACCAAGGCCGCGTCGGGCCATGGGCCCGGCCGACTTGGCCGTTTTTTCAAGTTTTTTCCGCGGCGGGCCATGGGCTTGGCCGAATTGGTCGCTTTTTCAACTTTTTTCCGCGTCGGGCCATGGGCTTGGCCGAATTGGCCGCTTTTTTTAACCAAGGGCGCCGCGGTCAAAATAATGGACTCTTTTCTCCCAATTATGGCCCGGGAGCCTTGACTAATAGAC
>JAITJP010000444.1 GCA_031278835.1 Deltaproteobacteria bacterium | reverse complement strand
CGGCCAAGGCCCTTGCTACCGCTGTGTTTTTCTAAAGCCCCCGCCGCCCGAGGCCATCCCCACCTGCCGTCAAGCCGGGGTCATCGGGGCCATGGCCGGAGTGATCGGTTGCCTCCAGGCCCTGGAAGCCATAAAATGTCTAACGGGTCTAGGTAAACCCCTTACCGGTTTTTTGGTCACCTTTGAGGCCCTGGCCATGGATTTTAGAAAAATCAAGGTGCCGGTCAGGCCAAACTGCCCGGTCTGCGGTCCCAACCCCAGCATCGTCAAGCCCGAAGACTACCAGATTCCGGCCTGTGATCTAAGATCGCCCTAAGCTCGGCTAGCCGTTTTTTAAAAAAGGCCAAGCCGGAGCCAAAAAAAAATTATTTTTTAAATAGGCCCCCACCTCAAAAACTAAAACGAAAGCCCCAAACAATGGTGATCTCATGAAAATTACCCTAACTCAAGAAGCCTTCGCCTTTATCCTAAATCATGCCCGAGAACAATTTCCCCTGGAAGCTTGCGGCCTAATCGCCGGAAAAGTCAAAGACGACCTAATCGAAATAACCCAAGTCTATCCCCTCAAAAACGTCCTCCAAAGCCGGGAGCGCTTTTCCATTGACCCCAAAGAGCAGCTCTTGGCCACCAAAAGCATTCGCTCCCAAGAGCTTACCCCTTTGGGAAATTTTCACTCCCATCCCGAGACCCCGGCCAGGCCCTCGCCCGAGGACCTAAAGCTCTACCTTGACCCCTCGGCCACCTACCTGATCCTAAGCCTGGCCGAACGCCGCCCGGTTCTAAAAGCCTTTGGCCTAAAAATCGATTCCGGCCAAAGCCTGCCCATCGAACATGACCTGGAAATCTTAAAATCAACCAAGCTGTCGAAACTAAACTAAGCCCAGGCCTGGGCTCCCAATTTTTTTTTTATTTAGCCTTAGCCCTTATGATTTAAGGGCTTTTGGCTTGACCTAGTCCGGCCTCTCCCCCAGCCACAAAACCCGCCAATATTCTTTAATCACAGCCGACCAAGCTTTCCTTTCTCAAAAAAACCAGCCCCTTAGGCCAAAAAGTTTCCGGGGGCCTCCAAAGGGTCCTTGGGAAACTTTTTGGGTCTAGGGTAGATTGTCAATCTAAAAAGTGTTATAATCGGAAAAATGTCAATTTATAAAAGCCATCACTGGACTTTTTGTCTAATTTTTTTTAAAAATTTGTAAAATAATTGTTGGTGACTATGAGTCAAAACCCTAAAAATTTACCGTGGGTACTTATACCGTCATATCAAGGCGATCAAAGATTGCTTGATTTGGTTGACGGTCTAATCGATCTAAAGGCCTTTTCTCGAATCATCGTAGTAAACGATGGCTCCTCGAGCGATCGAGACCCGATATTTGAATCCCTGGAGGCCCGCTCCGATGAGGTGACCGTTCTTAGACACGCCGTCAACCGGGGCAAAGGCCAGGCCCTAAAAACCGGCCTAAACCATTACCTGCTGGCCGCTGACCCACAATCAAAGGGCCTGGTTTGCTGCGACGCCGATGGCCAGCATCTACCTAAGGACGTGGCCAAGGTGGCCAACAAAGGGGCCGAGGCCAACCAGTTTACCCTGGGGGTCCGGGTTTTTGGGGCCAACACGCCCTTTCGAAGCAAGTTTGGAAACACCCTAACCAGCTTACTCTTTGGGCTTTTTACCGGTTTTCGTCTGGGCGATACCCAAACCGGACTTAGGTTCATTCCCTGGGATCTGGTGCCTTTTTGCCTGCGAATTCCTTACGATCGCTTCGATTACGAGTTTGCCACCCTGGTCCAATTGACCAATCAAACTTCCAATTCCATCCTCCAGGTTCCCATCGAAACGGTCTACATAAACGAAAACGCCTCCTCCCATTACCGGGCCCTCAAAGACTCAGTAACCATCGGGGCGATTTTCTTTAAATTTTTCTTTTCTTCCATAACCACGACCATTCTTGACTATATCGTTTTCGCCATAGTTTATTTTAAAACCGGGAACATTCTCCTGGCCTTTATCCTGGCCCGGCTGGCCTCGATTATTTACAATTTTTCCATCTCCAGATTTTTTGTTTTTAAAGTAAAGGCCAATTTTTTTAAACAATTGGGTAAATATCTGGCCTTGGTTACCGCCTTTATGTTAATTTCCTGGGCCATAACCGAACTGTTTTTTAAATTGTTCGGCGGCTACGTAATTTTGACCAAGCTTATCGCCGAAGGCGGCCTATTTTTCATCAGCTGGTTTATCCAAAAGCGTTTTATATTCGTGCCAAAAAAAGAAATTTTTAAAAACAATCAAACCCCTTAACTGGATTTTGCCTTTTAAAAAGCCCAGGAATTTTTGAATCAAAACTTACCAATTGGCCCATTTTGCTTTAAGCCCAGAAACGGCCCTATGAGCCCGTGGAGCCCTCCGGACCGCTGACCACCACTATCACCCCCATTTTGATTTCCAAAGCCCGCCTAGGCCCAATTTTGGCCGTTTACGGAGCCCTTTTCAGATGGGGTAGAGATCGCCCTTTTGGCCTCTCCGGGTCTCTGGCCCCCAGGGGCCCGGGTGAGATTTTGGGCAAAGCTTTTTTTTGGTTGGCTGGCCCTGACTTTTTAAGAAAAGATGGTGTATAGTATGGGCGGAAAGAAAAAAACCCGAAATTAACCATTCTTCCAAATTAAGGAGGCCTTATGGAACAAGCCCCTCAAGAACTGGTGGACTTTTGGAACCGCCGGGCCAAGACCTATCCCAGGTATGACCATACCTCCAACAGTTACGCCGATTCGGTAATTTCCAAGATTCAAGCCCACGGCCTTTCCTTTTCCGGCAAAAGCCTTTTGGACGTGGGGGCCGGCAGTGGTCAGTATACCCTTAAGTTAGCCAAACTGGCCAAATCGGTGCTGGCCTTGGACCTTTCCGATCAAATGCTGGCCATTTCCCAACAAGAGGCCAAAAATTTGGGTCTAACCAATATCGAGTACGTCCTTAAACCGACCACTGAATTTAAAGCCCCGGAGCGATTTGACCTAGTCTTTAGTTCCATGTGCCCGGCCATCCGTGACGATCTTTCCAGACAATGGCTGCTTGACTCGGCCAAGGAAGCCGTCATATACCTGGGTTTTCTTGATTACGTTTACCCCGGCCCCATGCCCCGTTTAATGGAACATTACCAGGTTACTCGAAAGCTCCATAACAGCGGCCTGGAAATGGAAGATTGGTTTAAAAAGGTTGGCGAAAATTTTTCCCGCTATGAGTTAACCGGCCAGTGGGTGGTAAATTACGACCACCAAGAAGCCCGGCACTGGTGCCTCACCATGCTCAGAGATTTCGGCGTAAACCAGCCCGATCCAATCTTTTTGGATGAGTGCCTAGAGCCTTTCAAAAGCCCCGATTCCGATGTCTATGTCTTCAAATCGCCTTATTACGTGGACCTTTTAATCTGGGAAAGAAAAAACTCCCAACTAAAGTAAGCGTCGCCACAATATTTTTTCTTTCTGACTTTTACCACCCCTCTAGCGACTTAATTTCTTTTTCCTAACTAATTACAACCATAATTCCATAAAACAAACTCAAAACACCCAAAGCCCTGCTGGTCAATGCCCCTCAGCCCCCTAAAAAAAATACATATAAAAAAAAACGTAGAGTTTAAGGAACTTTACTTCCTCAAACTCTACGTTTCAAAAATATCTCGAGAATTTTACTTCTCCAAACCAGGTTTGCAGAGGATTTTTAATCCCCCAAACTCTTCGTTCTAATGAATCCAGGGACTTTTTAATTCCCTAAACTCCGGTTAAGACCTAAGGCCTCCGGGCTATTGGTCCCCCAGGGCCGCCATAAAACTCTGGGTTTTTGCTTTATTGTATCGGAATTCCCGCCCTCCCTATATGAGGGTTAAGGCATAAGGCCTCCGGGGTATTGGTCCCCCAGGGCCGCCATTAAACTCTGGGCTTTTGCTTTGGCCTTAGGACTATCGAGTCTGGAAATTTTTTTTATTTCCCCAACTCTAGGGTTAAGAGTTTGTTTTTTTTAGGCCCCAAACTAGGGTTTTAAAGAATCAAGAGAGTTTTTACTCTCAAAAAATCTATGAATAATGAATTTTGAGAAATTTACTTCTCTAAACTCAAGGTTTTACAAATTTTGGGAGTTTTTTAGGCTCCCAAAACTATCAGGTCTTCACCAGTTCGGGGGTGATAGGCCAGGCCCCCAAACTCAGGGTTTAATGAGCTTGGGGTTTTTTTATTACCCCAAACTCTAGGGTTAAATCGGTTAATGGAGTTTTTTATTACCCCAAACCCTAGGGTAACGAGTCCGAGTGAGTCACTCAAACTCAGGGTTTAAGGAATTGTAGGAGTATTTACTCTCCAAAACTCCGCTTTTCCTCTAATTGGTTTAAAGCCCCCGCGGCTTGGCCGCGGCTTTCTCTTGTTCTTCTCCCCTGAGATAACCCCTGCTCTCTGTCACGGGTTAGTTCATTGAGTTTGGGGGCGGTCGAAACCCCCAAACTCGGGGGTTTATTGAGTTTGGGTCATGGGCCCCCAAAATCAATGGGTTTAACGAGTTTGGGTAGGGCTACCCAGACTCGAGGCTCCAATGAGTGGGTGGGGATAT
>JAITJP010000435.1 GCA_031278835.1 Deltaproteobacteria bacterium | reverse complement strand
CTATCCCCAGGCCCCAAGCCCGGGAGCGCTAGTTGGGGCTTTTGGTAAAAAACCAAGCCAATCCCCAGCCAGGCCGGGGGCCAATCAGCGAGAAAAAAATTAGCTTGGGGGAACTTTTTTTGGCCAAACTAAAGTCCAGAGCACCAAAGGGGTTTTTTAGGCCTTTTCCACGGTGGGCGAGCTGGGAAAGGCCCCCCTGGTGTCGATAATCAGTTTGGCGTGCTTATGGATGAAAGGTTTGTCAAAGGCCCGATGATCGGTCAACAAGACCACGGCGTCGTAGGAAGCCAAGTTCTCGGCCTTAAGTTCGACGCTTTTTAGATCAAAGTTAGCCTTCCTGGTTCTTGGCATTAAGGGCACGTGGGGATCGCTGTATTCGACCAGGGAGCCGGCCAAATTAAGAAGTTTTAAAACTTCCAGAGAGGGGCTCTCCCTCATGTCCTCAACGTTTTTTTTGTAAGCCATGCCCAAAAGGAGAATCTTGGAGCCCATTAAGGGTTTACCCCGCAGGTTTAAGGCGGCGGCGATCTTATCGACCACGTACTGAGGCATGCCGGCGTTTATTTCTCCGGCCAGCTCAATAAAACGGGTGTGCACTCCGTAGCCCCTGGCCTTCCAGGTCAAATAGAAAGGATCTATGGGGATGCAGTGTCCCCCGATGCCCGGGCCTGGGTAAAAAGGCGTGTAACCGAAGGGCTTGGTGGCCGCGGCCTTAATTATCTCGTGAATGTCAAGTCCCATGCGGGTGGCGATAACTTTAAGTTCATTGACTAGTCCAATATTGACGGCCCGGTAGATGTTTTCCAAGAGTTTGGTCAATTCGGCCGCCCTGGTGGAGCTGACCCGGACCATTTTCTCGACCACTTGGCCATACAGGGCCAGACCGACCCTAGTCGAGGACTCGGTCGAACCGCCCAGCACCTTGGGAATGGTCTGGGTCTTAAAATCCGGATTGGCCGGATCTTCTCGCTCGGGCGAGTAAACCAGGAAAAAATCTTGGCCAATGACCAGGCCCTTGGACTCAAGGGGCGGCCTTAAGACTTCCTCGGTGGTGCCCGGGTAAGTGGTGCTTTCCAGGGAAAGTAACTGCCCGGGCCGAAGGTAATCCAAAAGGCCCTTGAGGGTTCCCTCCACGTAAGTCAAATCAGGTTCCCTTTCCTGAGTTAGCGGCGTGGGAACGCAAATGATGATGGCGTCGGCTTGACTAGCCAAACGAAAATCGGTTGAGGCTGAAAAAAGATTGGCCGTGTTTTTTAATCTCTGGTCAGAGATGTGGCCAATGTAACTTTCCCGCCTGGCGATTTTTTTAACCTTGGTCTCGTCCACGTCCAGACCCAGGACCTGAAAGCCGACCTCGGCAAAGGACAAGGCCAAAGGCAAACCCACGTAGCCCAAACCGACCACGGCCACCACGGCCTTGCGCTCTTCGATTTTGTTAAAAAAAACCTCTTCGTGATTTGTCATAGCTTACCCGAAATTGACTCTTGCCAAGGTCCTTTACCCAGACAATTAAGCCCCTATTTTTTGAGCCCAGGCCGCGGCCAAAAGCTAAAAGATATTATATAGGAAAACCAGAAACCGGGCGAAGGGGCCCAAGCCAGGCCCAGGCTTGGCTTGGGCTTAGGACCATCGGCCCGGCCAAAAAAATTTTTTTCCCAGGGCCCTAAGCTTGGCTTAATTTACCCTGGCCGGCCAAGTCCAGGGCCTCAAAAAGGGCTTCCACGACTCGATTTTGATCTTTTTGGCTCAAATAGGGATGAAAGGGCAGGCTCAAAACCTCGGCCGAGGCTTTTTCGGCCACCGGCAAATCCCCGGAGCGGCCCCCCAGGCTGGCGAAAACCGGTTGGCAATGGAGACATTTGGGATAGTAAATCATGGTGGGGACGCCCCGACTTTTCATGTACTCCATAATGCCCTGGCGCCAAGGGGCCGGCACCCTAATGGTGTACTGGGCCCAGCTAGATAAGCGTCCCCCGGGCACGGCCGGGGCCGAGGGCACCATGCCCACCAAGGCCCTTTCATAACCTAAGGCCACTTCTTGACGCGAATCCAATTCCTCGGGAAAGGCCTTTAATTTGACCAGCAAAATGGCCGCCTGGATGGTATCGAGCCTGGAGTTTAAGCCCAAACGAACGTGCTCGTAGCGATGGCCGCCAGTGCCGTGGGCCCGGGCGCTTCGAATGATTTCGGCCAGCTCGTCGTTATTGGTAAAAACCGCCCCGCCGTCGCCATAGCAGCCCAAGGGTTTGGCTGGGAAAAAACTGGTCGTGCCCAGGTGGCCCAGGGTTGTGGCCTTTTTGCCCCCATAGATGCCGCCAAAACCCTGGGCGGCGTCCTCCAAGATGACCAAACCGTTTTGCTCAGCCAGCCTAGCCACGGCTTCATAATCATAAGGTAGGCCAAAAAGATCGACGGCTATGATGGCTCTGGGCCTTAACTTACCATCACTTTTTACTTCTTTAATTTTTTCTTCCAAACTCTTAGGATCGAGATTGAAAGTAATTGGATTAATATCGACAAAAACCGGTGTGGCCCCCCTTAAAGCCACCACCTCGGCCGTGGAAAAAAAAGTAAAGGTTGGACAAAAAACCGCCTCCCCGGGCCCCAACATACTCGGCCAAAGCCAGTTCCAGTTCCCGCACCTCGGGTCCCAAAATATACTGGCTGGAAGCGGCCGTTTCCAGCATGGCTTTGCTGAGCTCAGGCTCCAGTTTTTTCCACTGGGCCTTTAGATCGATAAAGGGGAGACTATCCATCTCTGCTCCAAGACCGCCCCAAGCGGGGCTGCTTAAAATCATTATAAAAAAACGCCCAAAAAGCCTGGGCCCACCGGGCCAGGCCTTTGGGCTAACTAAGCCCTTCAGTCGACCAGATCAGCGGGGCCCTTGGGCACCAAGGCCTCTTCGATTAATTCATAGGCCTGGCCGCACTCCGGGCAAGAGCCGCTCTTGGGTAACTTAACTCCGCATTGGCAGACCCAGCCCACTCTTCTGGCCGGCACCCCGACCATTAAGGCGTAATCGGGCACCTCACCGGTGACCAGGGCTCCGGCCCCAATCAAACAAAAGCGCCCCAACTTATGGCCGCAGACGATGGTGGCGTTGGCCCCAATGCTGGCCCCCATGCCGACCACCGTGGTTCTGAGCTCCTCCATCCTGGGAATAAAGGCCCTGGGATTAACCACGTTGGTAAAAACCATACTGGGCCCGCAAAAAACCAAATCCTCTAAAATGACCCCTTTATAAACGCTAACGTTATTTTGAATCTTGCAACCGGCCCCAATCCTAGCCCCGGGCCCAATGACCACGTTTTGGCCCAGGCTGGTGCCCGGCCCAATGAGGCTCTCAGCCAAAACGTGAGAAAAGTGCCAGATCTTAACCCCCGAGCCTATCTTGGCCCCTTTATCCACCACGGCCGTCTCATGAACGAAATAGCCCGAACCATCTTCCTGGGGGATGACCAATTCCCGCCCCGGGCCGGGCCTGGGGAGCGGCCTGGCCTTCTGGGTCTCTTGGCCCAAGCCCAGCTCCAGTCTCCTGGGCCTGGGCTCTTTTTTTAAGGCCTGATCCAAGGCCAAAAGCACCCTCATGACGGCCAAGGCCTCGGGCCCATCACTGTCGGGCGGCTCGGTCCTTTTTTCAACGCATTTTAAAAAAATCTGGCACTGTTTTTTAAGTGATTCCAGGGGCTCTAAGGGAATTTTTTGCCCGGCCTGGTCCTTTATGGCCCTGGGGCTCTGATTCTTCCAGTCGATTTTGTGGTCATAGACAATCAGTTTGGCTTCCCATGGGGCCGTGTCGTCAAAGACGGCCATTTTTTTGGTGCCAATAACGGCCAACTTTTGTTCCTTGTAGGGATTAAGCCAACTAACCGAGAGCTGGGCAATCAGGCCATTTTCAAACTTCAAATGGCCTTCGACCAGGTCCTCGACCCCGTCGGTCAAATAACAGGCCCCGGTGGCCTCAACCGAAACCACCTTACTGTCAACCAAAGCCAAGATCATGGCCAGGTCATGGGGGGCGAAAGACCAAGAGACGTTTTCGTCTTTCCTTAATCGGCCAAAATTATGCCGCCTAGACCAGACCCTTAAAATAGACCCCAATCGCCCGGCCTTGACCATTTTTTTC
>JAITJP010000393.1 GCA_031278835.1 Deltaproteobacteria bacterium | reverse complement strand
CCCATCCCTGGGGCCAACAAAAAAAAACACCATGGCCTGGCCCTAACCCAAAAACAAGATTCTATGGCTTGACCCTAACCAAAAAACAAGTTTCTATGGCCTGACCCTAACCCAAAAATCAGAGCCGGCCACAACAAAAAAAGGCGCGCTCCCGTAGGGCTAAAATTAATTTACAAACTAGCCAGAGATTTTACGCCAAAAATAGGCATTTGGCAAAGTGCTGTCTATTTGGCTTTTTGACCAAATTAGCCATCCCGATGTCAAACATCTATGACCTTTGGGAGGCCAAAATCTTTGAAGGTTTTCTAAAAAATGTTGCCTAAATCGGCTCATATAAATTTTTTTGAGTAAAAACGTTAATACGTTTAACCACAAAAATAAAGCTTGCGAAAATAAAAATAAAAAAACAGGACGGCCGCCATAAGCTGGTCAAAAATGTCAAAAATTCAATCGCGGGCCAAAATCGGGACCCACAATTAGTCGTAAGGCTGGTCTTAAGAGGGGCCCTGAAAATATTTTTGAATCTATGGCCAAAAATATTTATTTTCACTTCAATTTTTTTTCAAAAAGGAGTATCGTTAAAAACGACCTACTTGAAAAAGCCATACTAAAATAAACTGTAATAGGACTTTTTTATGGACGAACAAAAAGTGTGGGACCTTAGGGCCAAAACTTTTCCCAGGTATTCGCCTGGACAAAACAATTACGAAGCCAAAATTCTTGAGTTGGCTCATGGAATCGGAGTGGATTTTTCGGATAAAACCATCTTGGACGTGGGCTGCGGCGCTGGAATGTACACTCTCAGGCTGGCTAAGATGGGCCAATTCGTGACCGCCCTAGACATTTCCAAGGAAATGATCGCCATAAACGAAAAGGACGCCCAGCGGGAAAAAATCACCAACATCGAGTACCTGAATATAGACTGGCTTAATTTTGAGCCAAAGCGTAGCTATGACATAGTTTTTTGCGCCATGACCCCGGCCGTTAAAAGCGTTGAGGGAAAATTTAAGCTCTTGACCTTTCCCAAGGCCCAAGTCGTTTATGTTGGTTATTCCAAGCCCATGAATAATCGTGTCCTAAACGCCTTTTCCGAGGAATTCGGGCTTGAGCTCAAACCTTCCGGGTTGTCCGAGCAACTTAAAATGTTTCTCGAAGTCAAGTGTGTCAAGTTCAAAACCGCCCAACTCTCTGGCCGCTGGGATCTAACTCATTCCAGGGATGATTTTATTGTCAATCTAACCTCCATGGTGCTCTTCCATGGCGGTTCTTTGAAAAACCTTAAGCTCGACTCATTCATAGATAAATTTGCTGACATTACTGGATATTACAAAGAAATAATTGATTACGAAAGCGAAATCGTCGTCTGGGATAATATTTAAGTAAAAACTTAAATTTCAACCCTTAGGCGATTTTCCCTCACCCGGGCCAGAAATTTTTCAAAATCAAAAAAAATTCCCCACCCCCAAAACTCCTCCTAAGCCCCGCCACGGCGATTTTGGAGCTCAGGGCTATAAATATTCCTATTCCCCTAGCCAGAGGCCGTGGTGAGCCTCTCAGCCCCCTTAGCGGGCCGATTTTGAACTGACCTCGAGTGGGTAGTGGTAACCGGGCCAGAAATTTTTAAAAATCAAAAATCCCCCCTCCCCCCAAAACTCCTCCTAAGCCCCGCCACGGCGATTTTTGAGCTCAGGGCTATAAATATTCCTATTCCCCTACCCAGGGGCCGTGGTGAGCCTCTCAGACACCTTGGCGGGCCGATTTTGAACTGACCTAGAGTGGGTAGTGGTAACCGGGCCAGAAATTTTTCAAAAACAAAAAAATCCCCACTCCCCCAAAACTTGTCCTAAGCCCCGCCACGGCGATTTTTGAGCTCAGGGGTATAAATATTCCTATTCCCCTACCCAGGGGCCGTGGTGAGCCTCTCAGCCCCCTTAGCGGGGCGATTTTAAACTGAGCTCGGGCGGGCCATGGTCCAGGCTGGAGTCAAGAAAAAAAAGCTAGACCCTGGTCCAGTTTTCAAGTCGCGGAAAGTACCCCAATAAAAATCAAATCTGGGATTGGCTAACCAAATAAAAAAGCTTTTTTCAAAGGCCATGACTCTTGCCAGGCTTCGTAAAAACCTGAACCGTCAAGGGTTTAAGCCTAGCGGCCCTTGACTGGAGGGTTTGCGGAAACAAAATGGTCATGGCCGGCGAAAAATGGAGGGGAACTCTAGTTTTTTATAGAAAACTTACGGGGTTGTTGGGCGGCTAGGCGGGAAAATTGAACATCACCTAGAGTTTTTTCCCCCCACGGGAAAAGTTTTGGCTGATCAGGGCTAAAAGGGCAGTGATGATTTTGGGGTTTTTGTGGTTTTTAGGTTATTTTTTTAGTATTAGAAAATAAAAGGTTGATTAAAACTGAATATTAATTAAATATAAATATACAGGGCATAGTAAGAAAAGGGTCAAAGTAGATTTAAAATTAACCGGAGGGGTTCTGAAGAGTAATTACCTAGGTTCTTATTTTGACTACCTTTTTGTCCAAATAAGCGGTAAACTTTTAAAAAGCGTTTTTCGGGTTGACATTTTCTTAATGGGGTGGCAAAATATTCGTGTCTCCGTTGAAGGCGACTGAAACAACCTGAAGGTTGTCTGGCGAAAGGGCTCGAAGCCCCATTTGGTCTTGGTTCGTTTAACCACTTATTTTACAATGAAAAAAATTAGCCCCATTGGCCTGGAGAAGCCCAGCGGATTGGTTCTTCGGGTTAGGGCTGGAATTTTGGCCACGAAGGCTCATTTTGCTTTTTTTTACATAACGAGACGAGGATGATTTGAAAAGCGCTCTCTCGAAGAAGGCGCCCGGATCATCGATTTAGCTTAGCCACGAAGGCTCCGACCTCGATTTTTCGAGGCTGGTGTTCTTCGTTTTTTTTTGGCCTCGTCAACGCGCTCCAAAAAAAGCGTTTTGGAAATAAATATCTATTTTCAACAACAAATCTACAGTCTTTATGGCAGGAATTCAAAAATGACAAAAAAAATTTCAAAACTAGCTATTCAAGCTTGTCTTTTGGCCATGGCCCTATTGGTAGCCGGACCCGTCCTGGCTCACTTTGGCATGGTCATTCCCTCAACCCCGACCGTGATGGAAACGGCCGACGCCAATATCACCTTAGAGGTTAAATTTTGGCACCCCTTTGAAAACAATGGCATGAACCTGGTCATGCCAAAGTCTTTCCAAGTCTATGTCGGCGGTCAGGCCACCGATCTACTCTCGACTCTCAAAAAGACCGAGCAATCGGGCCTGACCACCTATGAGGTGCCCTTTAAGATCCAAAAGCCCGGTGAGTACGCCTTTGTCATGGAGCCGCAGCCCTACTGGGAGCCGGCCGAAGATAAGTTCATCATCCACTACACCAAGGCTTACGTGGACGCCTTCGGCGACGACGAGGGCTGGAATGAACCCATTGGCCTAAAAACCGAAATCGTGCCCATGGTTAAACCCGGCGCCTTATACGCCGGTAACGTTTTTACCGGCAAAGTCTTACTGGACGGCAAACCGGTCGCCGGCGGCGAAGTTGAGGTTGAGTGGTATCCCGGTCCTGACAAAAAAGGCCAAGCCCCTTACGAAACCATGGTTACCCAGGTGGTCATCACCGACGATGAGGGCAACTTTAATTTCGCGCCCCCGGTGGCCGGTTGGTGGGGCTTTGCCGGTCTAAATGACGCTGATTATAAACTCAAAGAAGGCAACGACGATAAGGACGTGGAGCTGGGCGCCGTTTTATGGCTATATTTCCACGAGTTCCAAAGCGCCGTTAGCGCCAAATAGTGGTTTAGCGGAAAAACATAAACATGGCCGGTCATGATAGCCTCATGATCGGCCATAAGCTGACTAAGCGTTTACGAGGTTTAATAAAAATAACGTGAGATGATTTAAGCGCTTATATGTTAGTAAAAAGACTGAGATTGTTTAAGCGCTTAACTGAATCATTTAAAAGGCCATGATGTTTTTGATCGGTCAAAAGAAAATTTAAACGGTCACTTAAATATTCTAATAGGTTGAGTAAATAATTTAAAAGATCGAATAAATAACTTAAACGATCACTAAAATAATTACAATTTTTACCCATAGCTGTAACCCAACCAAGTAGAGGGCGATAGCTTGGGTTGGTAAAAAAAATGAAAAAAATAAAAGCGATGATTTTTATGGTGGCCCTGGCCACCCTTGGCCTGGTATTGGTCCAGGCCCAACCGGCTCAAGGCCACGCGGTTTTTATTTTTGCCTGGGGCGAAGGCGATCAAATCTGCACCAATAGCTACTTTTCGGGAAAAAGCCCAGTCAGGCAAGGAACGGTCTTGATTCAAGACTCCGACGGAAAACAACTCGACAGCGCCAAAACCGACGACAAGGGCGACGTTTGTTTTAACCGTCCCCAGACCACCTCGGATCTTACTTTCGTGGTCGAGGCCGGGGAAGGCCATAGAGCGGAATTTAAACTTAGAGCGGAAGACTTACCGCCTTTGGAAACCTCCGCGACACCGACGGAACCCGAACCCTCTGGTGACGCAAGCGCCTCGGCCAACCCATCTGGGAACGCGGGGACAGCCTCCGTCCCCGCGGGGTCGGGCGCCAATTTGGAACAATTGAGAACCATGTTTCGGCAGGAACTTGGCTCGCAATTAGGCCCCATAACTCGGGCCTTAACCGAGGCCGACGACAAATCACCTACCCTCAAAGATATCATCGGTGGTCTGGGTTGGCTGGTCGGTATTTTTGGTCTGGCTTTTTGGTATTCTGGCCGAAAACTTAGGCAAAAAAAGTAAACATTTTGAGCAAATGATTTCGAGGTTTTCCCATGCATATTTCTGAAGGCGTCTTATCCGCTCCCGTGCTTATCACCGGAGCCATCCTGACCGCGGGTGGACTCGTGGCCGGTCTTCGGAGCATCCGCTCTGAGGATATACCAAAAGCCTCCATTCTCTCGGCCGTGTTTTTCGTGGCTTCATTGATCCACGTCAACATCGGGCCCAGCTCAACCCACCTTGTCTTAAACGGCTTAATTGGGGTTATCATGGGGATTGGAGCCTTTCCCGTCATCTTTCTCGGTTTACTCCTCCAGGGCTTACTGTTTAGCTTTGGGGGCATGACCACCTTAGGCATAAACACCTTTAATATGGCCGCCCCGGCGGTTCTCTTTGGCTTTCTGCTGCGCCCGTTCATTAACTCAAAAAACTTGGCCATCTCAACCATAGCTTCCATGCTGGGCGGTTCCTTACCGGTGCTCACCTCGGCTTTGTTGGTGGCCTTGTCTTTGTTTCTGACCGGAGAGCAGTTCCTGGCCGTGGCTTATGAAGTCATAATCGGAAATCTCCCGGTGGTGATTATCGAAGCCTTCGTGGTCATGTTCTGTATTAGATTCCTTAAAAAGGTCCGACCGGAGGTACTGGAACCCCAGCTGGAGCAGTTCCCTCAAGCGGCTTAAGCCAAAAAGCCCGAATCACAATCCAAAGTCCCAGGTGGGCGAAAAAAAAGAAGCGTTTTACGATCGCCTCGATCGTAAAACGCTCTTTTTTTCGCCCATGTTCATGGATTATTGGGGAGGGGCTAAACTTACTTGTTTATTGGCCTTATGGGCTAGAGCTTATAACGCTCCTTATCTTGACAAGCCATTTTAACGATCTCGTCGCGG
>JAITJP010000272.1 GCA_031278835.1 Deltaproteobacteria bacterium | reverse complement strand
TTTTTTATTTTTAAAACTCTCCACGGGGCGATTTGAGCCGTTCACGGGTAAATTTCGACCTGGGCTGAGGTTTGAAATTTTGGACAAGGGCGGATCTTGGCCGAGGGGATTTTTTAGCGAGAATTTTATTTTGGGGGCTAGTAAGTTTTTACTTAAAAAAAATTTTTTTTTAAAATTAGAATTTTTGCTTTGGCCGTAAACGGTCATTTTAAGGGTTCAGGGCGCTTCGAGCTGGGTGGAGCCTGGGCCACCCGTTTTTTATTTTTAAAACCCGTCACGGGTGGATTTGAGCCGTTTACGGGTCAATTTTGAGGGGAGGTCAGCTGGTAAATTTTGTTTTTTTGAACGCGGGGGGAAAGCTTGGACCGGGGGCCGGGCAAAGCTGGGGCCTTAAAAGCCACCGGCTTGGGCGCAAGCCTGGCATTGAGGGGGCAGGCGGTCAGCGGCTAGGTCTTGGCGGAGGGCCTTGAGGGGGGGCGATTGCCAGAGCTGGGTAATAGGTGTGGTTTGGGCGCTAAGGTCCAGTAAATCTCGACCGTACCAATTGCAGCAGGGCCAGACCCGGCCGGTCTGGTCCAGGCCCAGGCGCTGCCAGGGCTGTTGGCAAAAGGAGGCTTGGTCAGCCGGGGGCAGGTTTTTGGGGGCCTCTGGCTTGGGCAGCCGGGAGCCGGGAAACCAGATGGGCTTTTGGATGGAGATTAGATCAACGGCCCCGGACCAGCGGGCCAGGAAGGGCTCCAGTTCGGCTTGGTTTTGGGGCAGAGTTAAAAAGCTTAGGCGCAGGAGGGGCAGCTCTTGGGATTGTTTGGCCCTTTGGTTGAGAAAATACTCGATGGAAGTTTCTAGTTTGGCTAGCTGCCCGCCGCGGCGGATTTGGGCGTAAGTGGCCGGGGAAAAGGCGTCAAGGGAAATTTCCAGTCTGGTCAGGCCGCTATCCAGGAGGCGGTTGATTAGGCTAGGCTTTAGGGCTTGGCCGTTGGTGCCCAGGCGGATATCCATGACCTTGGCCCGGTCGGCCAGGGCGATGTAGTGGGCGGCTTGGGGGTTAAGCAAAGGCTCACTAGCTAGGCCCAGGGTTAGGGCCGGCAGACCGGCTTCCTTGGCCTGGGCCATCAGATTAGCGTAGAGTTCGGCTTTTATGGGCCGGTAAGAGCGATCAATCGGGTTACTGGGCAGGGGGCACATCAGGCAAGCTAGATCGCAGCCCGAGTTTATGGCCAGATCCAAACTTAGGGGAAAAGGCCCGGGATCGGCTCTGAGAGCGGCCTGGGCCCAGGCCTTTCTATAGTCCAGAAATTTTTGCCCAAAACGCTCCTCGAGTAGCCCCAGGTAACGGTTTTCGGTTTGGTAGAGGATGGCTTGACCGCCAGGCGGGCGGTGCACCAGGTTTAGAGAAACGGGGCTTTCGGTCATCTAATGACGATCACGGCTTGGGCGGGCAGGGGCTCGCGGCTGGCCACCAGTTGTCTGGGGCCGGGCAGGCGCCTGGCCAGGGCCCGGGCCTGACTTTGTTGACCGCTTTGGTAGGTAATGACGGTTTGGCCGCCGGCCCCGCTGGGGCCCCGCTCGGTCACCGAGACCACTTGGTAACCCATGCGACTTAAAACCATCCGGTAATCCTCGCCCACGTTGGCACGGCCGGTTTCGTTTACCAAAATAACGCTTAGGTTGGGTCTGGGGGCGGCCGGGGCCTGGGCTTTGGCCGCCTTTGTTCCGGAGGAGGTGCCGCTCTTGGGAGTCGAGCTTTGGCTCTTGGCCGTGGTCTTGGCCTTAGTGGTGGCCTTGGCGGTAGTTTTGGAGGCGGTTGACTGATCTTTTGAATTACTGGGCCTCTTGGCCGGGGGCCCTCCCGGCTCCAAGATGGTGGCCGAGCTGACCTTGGGCCTTAAACCTTCTTCCATCAAAAGCGAACCGGCCCTGGCGATGGCCAGATTGGCGCTGTCATCGGCCGGGTCAGGCAGGCTACTGGCCTCAGGGGGGATCGAAGATGGTTGATCAACGGCTGGGGGGCTAAGAGCCAGGGACCTGGGCTCGGCCGGTAAGGGCGGCACCAGGGGAAGGCTTGGGGCCACCGGTGGCGGCGAAAGGGGCAGGCTCAGGGAATTACTGGCTGGGCCGGTTTGGGCAGCGGAGTTAGCCGGGCCCGGGGCGGCCGAGCTTTGAGCGGCTTGGTTTTGATCAATGGCTTGGTTTGAAGGCACATCGGTCATGGAAAAGTCAGAAAAAAGTTCGTTTATGGAACTCTGGCTGGAACTTGGCGGGCTAAGGCTTCCGCTAACCGAGGCGCTGGAAGTTCTGGGCGGAGCTTGCGGGGCCAAGGGTTCCGGGGTCTCGGGCAAGAGATCTGAAAAAAGTTCCCGCACTGGATCGTTTTGGCTGGCCGGGGGCGGAGCGGCCGGTGGGGCGGCGGCCGGAGCGGCGCTAGGGGCGCCATTGGCTTCAAGGGCTTGGGCGGTTTGGCTGATTTGGCTGACGGCTGGATTGAAGGGGTCGGTTGGATCGTTAGCCGAGGCTTGGAGGCTTGGGGCAACCGCATCGTCGGAGCCGCTCTGGTTGTCATTGGCCCGAAGCGGCTGGGCGTTTCTGGGGCGATCGAACTGGCCGATCTCCATTTGTTGCCAGCGGCCTTGGCTGGTGTCAAAGTCAGGTAGGGGGCCGCTGGCCGAAGGGGTGCCCACGGTGTCCCGGGAAGCCCGCTGCCAAGGGGGCGGGGGCGGGGTAATGACCTGGCCTTGAAAGTTTGAGTAACTGGGCTCGGCTTCGGAAGGCAGGTTGGCCAGTTCGGGAGATGGGCTTGGGTCGCTTGGCTCGGAAGCCTCGGCCGGGACGGCCGGGGGTAGGGTCAGTTCGGCGTCTAGCGGCCCCGAGTCCCTGGGGGCCTCGGGCGGATCGCCAAAGGGGTCGGCCAGGATGCCCTCGTCGTTATTGTCGTCCAAAGACTGGGCCTGAGTATCGCTTGGGCTGACCGTTAGCTCGTAGGGCGAAGAAGCCGGGGCCGGGGCGTTGGCCGGAGGCAAGGTCCCAGGGGCGGCCGGCGGGATGGGCGGCGGCGGGGCCACGGTTGGCAGGGTAGCCGGCAGGGCCGGTCGTAAGGGCGGCCTGGCCGAGGTGGGCACGCTCGCGGGTGAAGGCGTGCCCGGGGGGCCTTGGTCGGTGGGGCCTTGGTCGGTGAGGCTTGAGCCGGTGGAGCTTGGGCCGGTGGAGTTTGGCCCGAAATCTTCGGGTTCTTCGGAGAAAAGATCGCTTAGATCAATGTCATCCTGGGCGGCCACCGGGGAGAGGGAAAAAAGCGTAAAGCCAGACAAAATAAGGGCCAGGGCCAAAGACTTGGTAAATGACCTCCAGAATTTCTTTGACGGTTTGGACATCTTCTCCCCCCGCCTGTTTGGCTAATTTTTAGGACCCTTAGGCCAAAAATTTATCGCCAAACCCCTAAACCCAGTTTATTTTATCTAGATAAAGCTTATTAATAGTTTTATTAATAAAATTTAAAAAGGTTTTTAAGTAATTTTGTGTGTTCAAATAAGTATACTTTTATGGCCGTTTCTTTTATGACCGTTTCGTTTTTTTCTAGTTTTATGGTCCCTTTGGTTTGATTTTGGGCTAGGACAAAAAAAGGCCAGTTGGGGCCTAGCCCCTGAGGCCTTACTATACAATATAAGCAAGTTTTAGGCCAGTATTTTGGTTAAGGAGCCGGGCCATTAAAAAAAAACAAAGAGGCTGGGCGGAAATGATCAGCCGGCCTAACCAATTCCCCTGACCAAAAAGCCAGGGGAATTGGGGAGTAATTATTTTAGAAGAAAATAAAGGCTAAGATGATAAACAAGGGCACCAGGATGCCAATTGACCAGAGTAGGTAGCCAAAAAACGAAGGCATCTTGACCCCGCGTTCCTCAGCGATGGAACGGACCATGAAGTTGGGGGCGTTTCCGATGTAGCTATTGGCCCCCATGAAAACGGCCCCGCAGCTGATGGCGGCCAGGGTCTGGGGTATTTCGTTCATAAGGTACAAGGCCGGTTCCGGAGATACGCCGGCGGCCGTGTTAAAGAAAACCAAGTAAGTTGGGGCGTTATCAAGGAAACTGGAAAGGGCTCCGGTTAGGAAGAAATAAGCCTGGTTAACCGGTTCCCCGCCGGCGGTCGAGACCAAGGAGATAATCGAGGCCAAGGTGCCCTCGGTGCCGGCCCGTAAAATGGCGATGGCCGGGATCATGGTGATAAAGATGCCAAAGAAGATTTTGGCCACTTCTTGAATGGGGCCCCAGGTAAAGTTGTTGCCGGTTCTGGTAGCCTTGGGCGTTATGAAAACGGTTAAAAAGGTTAAAAACAAAAGGCCAAGGTCTCTGATTATGTCTGAATAAAGGTAAGTTATGTCGGCCCAGATGTTTAGTTGACCTTGGCTATGCCAAAGACCGGACAATAAGACCAAACCCACGACTCCGGCCAAAAGCAGAAAGTTTATGGAACCCTCCAGGCCAATCTTTTCAGTGGCCGGAATTTTTGGGCAGCCTTCTTTTTTATATAAATAGGAATCGACCAGAAAGTGAATGGCCAAAAGGCTGATTTCCAGACATAGGGTCTGAAGCCAGATGTTGGCCGTGGTCCAAAAAAAGGTCACCCCTTTTAAAAAGCCCAAAAACAAAGGCGGATCGCCTAAGGGGGTTAGGGAGCCGCCGATATTTGAAACCAGAAAAATAAAAAAAACAATGGTGTGGACCCGGTAGCGGCGATGACTTGAGGCGGCGATATAGGGTCTAATCAAAAGCATCGAGGCCCCGGTCGTGCCCATGAGACTGGCCAAAAAGCTGCCGATGACCAAAAAGACCAGATTCATGAGCGGGGTTCCGGACAGGGAGCCTTTAAGCCTGATGCCGCCGGCGATGGCAAATAAGGCCAGCAATAAAATTATGAAAGGAATGTACTCGGCCACGATGGTATGAACTATGGCGTAAAGGGAGAGTTTGGCCCCCAAGAGAAAAAACGAGGGCAGGAAAAATATTATGGCCCAAAGTAGGGCCACCTTGCCGAAGTTTTTCTCCCAAAAATGCGGAGCCAGTAAGGGAAACAGGGCTATGGAAAGGAGCATGCCCAAGAAAGGCAAAACCCACCAAATGGCTAAGCTGGTGCCGTCCATGTGCAGAGACTCGGCCCCGTGCCCGGCCGTTTCCGAGGCCCAGGCCAGACCTTCAAAGCCCAAGAAAAGGCTAAAAAGTAAGAAAAATAAACCGACCAGTGAAATCGTTTTGATGGGCGCTTTTTTCGAGTTGGAATCCATTGTTTTGGCCATTATTAGTCCTTGAAAATATAAAATGAAAGTTGATTTGGAATCATGGGCAGCCAATAGGCGAGTTTATCGCCTCGGCTATTTGGTGGGTACCGCTCCGGCCCCGGGTAGAGGGGCGGTAACTCTGAGCAGGGCTTGTTTGCTTAGTTCGAGGGTGGCCAGTTGATCGAAGGGTTGCTTTAAAAACTCCATAAACCTGGGGTAATAGGCGATGGCCTGATCAACCTCGGGGCTGGTGCCTTTTTGATAGGCCCCGATATTTATCATGTCTTCATTGTGCTGAAAAACCGAGAGTATGTCTTTGAATCTGGCCGCGGCTGAGAGCTGGGAATCGTCGGCCAAATCGACCATGAGCCTACTGATGCTTGAGAGAATGTCCAGGGCCGGGTATTGATTGCGGGCGGCCAGTTCTCGCCTAAGGACCAAGTGCCCGTCCAAAATCGAGCGCATGGAGTCGGCCACCGGTTCATTCATGTCATCGCCCTCGACCAAAACCGTGTAAAGTCCAGTAATACTGCCATTGTTCCAAGCCCCGGCCCTTTCCAGAAGCTGGGGCAGTAAGGCAAAAACCGAGGGGGTATAGCCCCTGGTGGTGGCCGGCTCTCCAATCGATAAACCCACTTCCCGGGCGGCGTAGGCAAAGCGGGTGGCCGAGTCCATCATCAAAATCACGTTTCGGCCTTGATCCCGAAAGTATTCGGCAATGGCCGTTGCCACGTAAGCGCCTCTCATCCTAACCAGGGCCGGCTGCTCGGAAGTGGCGGCCACGACCACGCTTCGCTCAAGGCCCTCGGGCCCCAGATCTTTTTCGATAAATTCCCTTACTTCGCGGCCGCGTTCTCCGATTAAGGCGATGACGTTGACGTCGGCCAACATGTTTCTGGCGATCATGCCCATCAGGGTGCTTTTGCCCACCCCGCTACCGGCGAATATACCCACCCTCTGACCCTGACCCAAAGTCAAAAGGGCGTTAATGGCCCTGACCCCCACGTCTACGGGCGTGTCGATTCTCTTTCTGGCCAAAGGGTTGCCGGGCTTGGTTCTGACCGGATAGCTGGCCTCAACCTCAAAGGGCGGCTTCAAATCCATGAGCCGCCCCCGGCCGTCCAGGACCCGTCCCAATAGGCCCGGCCCCACCTCCACCATGGGCCGCTTGCCGCTGGCCATGATCTTACTTCCAGGGGTCAGCCCGGTCATGTCGCCAATGGGCATTAATTGAATGGTTCGCTCCTTAAAGCCGACCACCTCGGCTTCAAGTAAACTCCCATCGGGCAGCTGAATCGAACAAACCTCGCCCACCGAGGCGGCCGGCCCATCACCCTCGATGACCAAGCCCGAGACCTTGGTCACCCGGCCCTCCAGGGCCAAGGGTGGAGCGTTTTTTAGCGCCGCCATGAGGTTTTTAAAATTTTGGTTTTTCATCGGCCCCCGCCCGCGGGAATAAAAAATAAACTCAAATAATTAAACACTAATAAAAAAGTCGCCCCAAAACAAAATGGCCGTATTTTTTTTTCGCCTGGGCCTAAAAAACTTTTTTTCCCGGCTTGGTTAACCAGGCCATGGCTCCGGCCGCCCAGGCGGCTCCAGGTTTTGGCCCACTTTTTTCCCATTGGTATTTTCTGGGCCTGGCTTTCTTTTGTAAACCTTATTTTAATTTTTCTTACTCAAAAATCTCAAACAACATATACAAACGGTGATATTGAGTCGGCCAAACCTTTAATGGCCTTGTTTATTATAGTACCTTGACGATTCTTTGACAACCAAAGCCCAGATGGCCTTAGCCTCTAAGCCTTATGAAGCCCTTGGCTACTTTAGCTTTGGCCTGGTTACCCGGCCAAGCCGAAATTTTCGGCTAGTCAGTCTAAGGCCATTTAGTTAAAAAAAGTACCCAGTAAAAATAAAAAAAAAGGGCTGGCCAAATGGTCTGGGCCATAAATAAGTTTTTACTTAAAAAAATTATTTATGGCTTGGCTCTCTGGCCAAAATTAAAAAATATGGCCAATAATTGGCTCGGCCGCCACATTGGGCCTTTCGGCCCAAAAAATAATCCTCAGACTGAGGATTATTTTTTTGGGTCTGAGTCGGCCGGAACTAGGCCAACTTGGGCCTTTAGGTGTCTTATTTCGGAAGGGGAGAGTTTACGGGTCTGGCCGGGTGGCAGGTCGGGGGGAAGGGGCAGATCGCAGTAAGCGATTCTTTTTAGGCGAATGACTTCGTGGCCTATGGCCGCGCACATGCGTTTTACTTGGCGGTGTCGGCCCTCGGTCAGGGTCAGTTCCAATTGGCCTTTGTCAGGGCCGCTTTTGAGCATTCTGGCCTTAGCCGGGGCGGCCGGTTTGCCCAGGATTAAAATTTGGCCGGTTCTTAGAAGATCGAGTTTTTCTTCGCTGGGTAGGCCCTTGACTTTGGCCCGATAGATTTTTGAAACTAGGTATGAGGGATGCATTAGTCTCATGGCCAATTGCCCGTCATTGGTCAGGATTAAAAGGCCGGAAACGTCCAGGTCCAGACGGCCCACCGGATAGACCCTGACCGGCAGTTTGTCCAAAAAACCTTTGACCGTGGGCCGACCTCGAGGATCGTCTAAGGTGGTCAGAAAGCCGCTGGGTTTATGAAACATGTAATAGGCCAGTTTTTGGGGTGGCCCGACCACCTGGCCGTCCAGGGCCACGGTGGCGGTCTCCGGGTCAATCATATGGCCGGGGGCCTCGGTCACCTGCCCATCCACGGTCACCCGCCCCTGGCGCATTAAATCCTCGGCCTTCCGTCGGGAACAAAGCCCGACCTCGGCCAGATATTTTTGCAGCCTAACTTGAGCCATGAAAAAAAATTACCTTTAACCAAGCCAATTAGGCTTAAGTTTTTTGCAAAAGTTCGTAAAAAACCTTGACGCTCTTAAACCTGCGGCCAGATTGCAGGGTGGCTATGGTCCTAAAAAAATTTTCGGCTGACAAGATTTCTTTTTCGTTAAGGTTAGAAAGGCTTGGCCGGCCGTAAGTCATTCTTAAGGCGCCAATGAGTTCTTGGGACATTTTGGTGGGGCCCAGGCCTCGCTTGGAAAGGCATTTTTGGCAAATAACCCCGCCCAGGACGGCGTCCCACCACCAATTGGTGGAATCATGGTCGCGGCAAATAAAACACTGATCCACGATGGGGGCGAAACCGGCCAGTTTCAAATAACTTTTGGTAAAGATGATCGAGAGCCTGCGGGCCTCCAAGGCGGGCGGCTTAAAATCCGTTAATTTAGACAAGGCCATCAGGTATCTGACCAGGAGATTAAAGGATTTTTGAGCCGGGTTTTCGTGGGCCTCAAAGGCCCTGACCAGTTCCAAGCTCCAGGAAACCAGGGCCAAGCAGATGGGATCGGAGGGCAGGACCGGGGCTTTGGGGTTGATTTCGCCCCTTTCGACAAAGGCCAGATCCCGGCCCGGCTTTTGCCTGACATGATACCAGGCGGCCGTGCCTGGCCTTAAGAGATTGCCGCCAAAGCGCCGAACGCTTTGACGGGCGTTTTTAGCTAAGCCAGTAATCAGGCCTTTTTCCCCGGTTAAAAAAGTTACCACCAAGTCCGAATCGCCCCTGGAAGCCCTACTTAAGACCACGGCCGGCATTTTTTTGGCCGGGGGTAGGGAAGGCCGGTGAAGTTTTTTTTGGGCCATAAGGCGCCTTTGTTTCGGCCTCTCGGGGCTTAAGCCACTGGTGGCCCGGCCAGGAAAAAAATAAAAATAAGCTAAAAAAAAAGACCAATGGCCCAGCCCCTGGCCCCCTAAAAGGCCAAAAGCCTTTCCAAAATAAGGCCGCCCCAAAAAAGGGCCGAGGCTCTTGGCAAGGAGATAGACTGGATGGTGGTCAAATAAAATCTGGGGTTTTTACTCGTTTAAGGTTATGCAGCAATCGATTGTACTTGGTCATGCGACATTGCGGGCAGTTTTCTAGGCAATACTGGCCTTGGGCCGACAAGGCGACTTGTTCCCGGCGTTTTTCGCCGGCCCAGATGTCCTTAAAATAATCGTTTTTAATGTTTCCCATGGATCCGGTCACGGGATCGTCATTTAGGCGGCCACATAAAAATACCGATCCGTCGGCCGTAATCACGGTGGATAAACTGTGGGCCAGACAAGGCAGGCCGTCATTGCCAAAAACTTGATTGTCGATAAGGGCCTTGGCGTTTATGGTAAACTTCGAAGTTTCCAGATCTCTCAAATGGTCTAAAATAATCCTGGGATCCCTATGGCTAACCAGCTCGTCATGATCGACCACCGGCCGAAGGTGCAGATAATCGGCCCCCCGTTCCCTAAGCCTTAAGGCCAGGCGCCTTAAGGCGGCCGGATCGTCGTTTAGACAGGTGAGGACATAGCCCACCCCCAAAACCGGCCTTGATTTTATTTTGGCCAGTTTCGAAAGCGAGTCAAGCAAAATATCAAAGCCGTCATAACCCTTTAGTTTTTTATAAAGCTCGGCCTCGGGGGCGTCCAAACTAAGCCGTATCCACTGAAAGTTTGAGTAAAAATCCTCCTCTCGGCCTTGGGGAAAAAGATTGGTGCCGTTGGTGATTAAGCCCACGGAAAGGCCATGGGCTCTGGCCAGTTTGGTGCCCTCCACGAAATGGGGCCATAGGGTTGGTTCCCCGCCGCCCTCGATGGTCACTCCCTTGGTTCCGCCCTGGGCCAGATCGCCAAAAAGACTATCCAAATCATTTAAATCTATACGGTCCGGGCAAAGGGCCCTTGATTCTAAATCGCAACACCAAAGACAGCTTAAATTACAGCGGCTGGTCAGGCTCAATTCCACCGAGACCGGATAAAGATGATCGACCCCTCGTAAATTTAATTCCAAAGCGGGGAATTTTTCCGGAAACAGTAAAATTTTTTCTAGACCGATCTCGTCCGGGGGCCTAACCAAGGCCCCTAATGGGTCTAAAACGTTGTCAGCGCCTAGCGTTTGGTTCATTTCGGTCATTGGTTTATTATTTCCTTCGCGCCAAATCCCGGCTTTCTAAGATAGGCTAATTAGCCTCAAATGATTGTTTAAGGCCAAATCCCCTGATTTGGCCCAATATTTTCGGCCAAACCAAATCAGATTGAAGACCATCTCAGGGACTGGTCGTTTCCGGGTAAAGCTTGGTCATGTTTCGATAGTAATCTCTCATGTAATCTATGAGTTTACCGAAGGCTTCCTGGGCCGAGATACGGCCCAGGTTTAAGGAAAGCCAGGTCTCAAATTCCAAGTAATCGTCCTCGCTTCGAACCGGACCAAAAAAATTGGGAATAAATCTATGCTGCCTGTGGCTTAGGGAGCGCCGGACTAAGTTTTCTTCTTTTTCCAGGGCCGTGGAAAGGTTAGGATAAAGGCGAATGATCTCGGTTTTTAGGCGCCTTTTTAATTCCATGGCCTCGGGGATGCCGCCCATGCCTTGGCGGCTTAATAAAGCGTAGGCCTTGGACCAATCTTTTTCAAGGCCCAGGCCGGTGGCGTAGATCTGGGCCAAACGAAATGAGGCCATGGGATCGCCCCGATCCGAGGCCATGGTCAACCATTTTCTGGCCTGCTCCAGGTTTTTTGGGATGCCCGTGCCTTCCAGATACATGACTCCCAGTAAGCGCTGAGCGGGGGCATAGCCCATCTGAGCCGATCTTTCAAAACAATCCCTGGCCATCTCAAGATCGGGCAGATCCATTGAGAGGTAAAAACGTTTACCGGTTTCAAATATGCTCTGGGCCGTTTCTCCCGCGGTGTCGGATGACATGACTTACCTGCGCGAAAGGGATTTTTTAAAAAAGCATTTTTGGCAAAAAAAACAAAAAACTCGTTTGGGCTTGGCTGCCTTGGTTAATAAAACTCCAAAAAAACTATCCAACCAAAAACTCGCCCCAGCCGATCTAACCAGCCCTAAGCCTGGCCAAGGCCAAGGTGACCCGGCCACCTGCTGACCAGCGGCCCCAGCCGACCAGGGGCCCCAACTGACCAGCCGACTAGCTGACCAGCCGACTAGCTGACCAACCGACTAGCTGACCAGCCGACCATGGGCTTGACCAAGGCGCGACCTTGATCCTCCCCCTAAGTGGTCTTGATTAAAGCTAGCAAAAATTGGGCCGAAATAATGGCGCGAATGGAGGTTTTGTCAAAAAAGACCACAATCATGGTCTCCCTTGTTGATTTGGGCATAGCTCAAGGTGGGGGGAGAGCTTCTATGGAGGCGTAAATCAAGGCCTAAAAAAACCGAGGCCGGGGCCAAAAAAATTCAGGGCCAAAAATTTCTGGCTTTGGCCCCTTAATCCAAAATGACCCTGGCCGAAGCCTCCTCATGAAAGGGTCAGGATGTCGGCCCCGGAGTGGGTTACGGCCATGGTGTGTTCGAACTGGGCCGAGAGTTTTTTGTCGGCCGTGACCGCGGTCCAACCGTCCTCTAAGATCTTTAGTTCGTAAACCCCTTCGTTAATCATGGGTTCAATGGTAAAAACCATGCCGCTTTTGATCCGGATGCCCCGGCCTTTTTTGCCAAAGTGGCAAACGGAGGGTTCTTCGTGAAATTTAAGGCCCACGCCGTGTCCGACATAGTAGCGAACCACGGAAAAGCCTTCAGCTTCGACGTAAGATTGGATGGCGTAGCCGATATCGCCAAGCCTGACCCCGTCCTTAACCTCGGCGATGGCCCGTCTCAGAGATTCTTCCGTGACCGCCGTGAGTTTTTTGGCCGTCTTCGAGGCGTTTCCCACCAGAAAGGTTCTGCAGGTGTCCCCATAATATCCGTCCAAAATGGTGGTGACGTCGATGGTGACCAGATCCCCGTCTTTTAATTGCCTCTCCCCGGGAATGCCATGGCAGATGACTTCGTTTATCGATATGCAACAACTGGCCGGAAAAGGAACCGAGCCGCTTGAGCCAATATAGCCCAAAGTGGCTGGTTTGGCCTTCTTGCTAATGATAAATTCATGAATTAACTGGTTAAGATGTTGAGTGGTTACTCCTGGCTGTAAGTGTTGGGAGACCATGTCCAGAGCCTGTGAAGCGATCTGACCACTTTTTCTGATTTTTTCAATTTGCTGAGCCGTTTTAATGTAGATCATTTTTTAAAACCCTTTAATTTAAAATCCCCACAGTTGACCTTTGGCCATTTTTTTAAAAATCAAGCCAGCGGTCCAACTAAGTAAAAGTACAATTATTTATCACCGGGAAAGTTTTTTTAATAACCGCTTTGGGGTCTAACCGAGTAAACCAGACGGGTGGCGGTGACGCCTTTGGATTTATTGGTAAGCGAAACGAACTCAAAGGAAGCCTTGGCTCCTTCCTTGAGATAGGTTGGCCTGACGTAGCTATCGCCAAAGCCAAAGGAGTTGCCGTTTTGATCGTAAATAATGGCCGAGATCATGGCCCCATGGATCGGGGCTCCGCTGTCGTTAACCAAGTTACCTTGGACAGCCACGTGGGAGCCGCCGTTAATAAGATTCCAGCTGTAATCGGTAACGGTAATCTTAAGGCTGCCCGGAGTCATGTCGGCCACGTCCACGGTGGTGGGGGGCTGCTTCTCGCCGGGCATACTCATTAAGGCCGAACAGGACATTGAAAAAATCATCAACGGGACGGCCAAGGCTAATAAAATAGAAATTTTATTAGAAAAAGATTTGAAAAGCGATTTCATATATCTCCATTAGACTTACATATAAGTCGAAAAAATGATTACAAAAGAAACTAGAAAAAAAATTATAGCCTAGTTAGCCGCTATTTACTTCCAAAGGCCTCAGATTTGTCTCGAATATTTAAGACTTTAACTTTAGTAGCCCCGGGGCCCAGGCCCCCAAAGCCTTGGGGACTGAGGCGAAAAGACCAAGCTAAAAACGCGATAAGATCACTTCAGAACGTAAATTAATGGTACAATAATACCGAAAAAATATTATAACCCATGGTCGATTGACTTTCAAGGTAAACTCTAGAGGTTTGATCAACCTGGCCAAAAAAAGCAAATAGAGTGCCAAAACTAAAATTTTCAAACCTGAAAAAAACCCTTCCAGAGATTGCCCCCAACCGGGCCCGGCCCAGGCAAAGCCCTTGATAAAAAGCTTGCGTTGAAGCCTATAGGAAACTAAAATAGACATTAATGTTAAAAGTTTGGTCAACCAGAGAGCTTAAATAACCGGGCTTTTAATCGGTTCCATGGGCCAAGCCAGGAGCAATCTCAGAACCGGCTTTGGCCATTAAAAAAAATTCCAAAATGATTTTTTAATCATTCCATCTCAGCTCTTGTTTTGTTTTTTTTATCAGCTCCCGGCTTTAAACCATTAACCATCTCAGGTCCCGTTTTGCAATTTGATCGCTTTCTGAGTCTAAACCATTAACCATTTCAGAGACGGTTCTTTGTTTTAATCGGCTTCAAAGTCTAAACTATTAATCATCTCAGAGACGGTTCCTTGTTTTAATCAGCTTCCAAGTCTAAACCATTAACCATGTCAGGTCCCGTTTTGAGATTTAATCGCTTCCTGAGTTTAAACCATTAACCATCTCAGGGACGGTCCTTTATTTTGATCGCTTCCCGAGTCTAAACCATTAACCATCTCAGAGACCTCTTTAGCCATTAAAAATTTTAAGTTGTTTTTTTTCACTGTTTTCACTAAATTTTTAGTGGCCTTAATGTCATGAAATATCTTTTAAAGGAGGTTCGCTATTGCAATTACATGAATTAATTAATCATATAGGTAATAAATATAACGTTTCAAATGAATATAAGTCAGGCATGGAAATTTTATTAAGGGACCTTGACGACAAAAATATGACTACCGCCGTTGGCATATTTGTTAAAGCCGCTTTGTCTGGTGAATCGGCGGCCCAATACGTCCTTAGCCGTTTATTGAGTCAAGGCGCTGGCGCTGAAAAATACCAAGATAAGGTCTTGGAATATCTAAAAAAGGCCGCTGACGGTGGTATATTGGAAGCCCAGTACGATTACGCCATTGCCCATATTTTTGGCGGTCATAATATTA
>JAITJP010000207.1 GCA_031278835.1 Deltaproteobacteria bacterium | reverse complement strand
CCATCTTTATGTTGGTTAAGGTCCTACCCTTGGTTCTTTTGGCCGTGATCGCTTGGCGGCAGGTCACCAACCAGGGTCAGACCTTAAAAGAGATTTCCGTCGAGGATTCCTCCAAGGCTTTGCACGCCAGCGCCGTTGAGAGTATCGAGCGTCTTTCCACCATCGTGGCCGAGGAAGTGGCCGATTTTTTATACGCCCGAGACAATGACTTATTGGTTTTGGCCAATTCCGAGATTACCGAAAAATCGCTGGGCTCTTTTGTCGAAAACAAGACCTCGCCCATCGTTCAAGGCGGTCAATGGCTTTATGACCAGGAAGAAAAGATCTGGGTACCGGAAAAGCCTCTGGCCAAGGTGGGTTCGGCCGGGGTCTCCTCCAATATAGAAAACGACGACATGGACGGCTTTAATCCCAGGCCGCCGGACTATTTCGAAACCAAGATGGTCCCCATCTATGACGAAATAACCTTCGTGGGCCTGGATGGGCAAGAACAAATCAAGGTGCTCTCCAGCGGAACCACCAAAAAACGTTTTCCCATGAACCCGGAGCTTAGGGACGTTTCCAAGAAAGAAAACACCTACGTTAAGGCCGAAGATTATTTTGAATTCTTGAAAGACCTGGAAGTGGGCCAGATCTACGTCAGTGACGTCATTGGGGCTTACGTTCCCAGTAACTACATTGGCATGTACAATCCGGAAAACCTGGCCAAGGCGGCCGCTGATCGCGGTTACCCCATCGAGTACGCCCCGGAAAAGCAAGCTTACGCTGGCAAGGAAAACCCCAATGGGCAGAGATTTGAGGGCATAGTCAGGTTCGCCACCCCGGTGGCCGGCCCGGACGGTCAAAAGCTTGGCTATCTGACCATGGCCTTAAATCACGACCACGTCATGGAGTTTGTCGATCACATTACCCCCATGAACGAGAGATCGACCTTACTGCCCAGCGCTTATGAGGGCAATTACGCCTTTATTTGGGATTACAAGTGCCGCAGTATCTGCCATCCCCGTCACCACTCCATTGTCGGCTTTGACCCAGAGACTGGGGAGGCCCAGATCCCTTGGCTGGAGAGTTCCATCTACGACGGCTGGCAGGAAAGCGGCCTACTTAAGTGGACCGATTACGTCAAGGATTATCCGGAATTTTATGAGCAGTCCCGGGCCAAAAAACCCTCGCCGGCTCTAACCAAGGCCGGCCTGGTCGGGCTGGACGGGCGCTATTTGAATAACGCCCCCCAGTGCGTTGGCTGGATGGATCTAACCGGGGGCGGGGGATCGGGCTCCTTTTTTATCCTCTGGAGCGGCTTATATAAACTAAACACGGCCGCGGCCATTCCCTATTATTCCGGTCATTACGCCCCCTCCGAGGCCAACGGCTATTCCAGACGCGGCTTTGGTTTCGTGGCCATCGGCTCTGAGCTGGAGTATTTCACCCGGCCAGCCAAAGAAACCGAAGCCACCTTAACCAATACCGTTTCCGAAAATCTCCGGGGCACTTTTATCCAGCTAAGCTTAACCACCTTGGCCTTAATCGTCTTGGTGGTTTTTATCGCCATCTGGATGGCTTCCTTTATTACCAAAAACATCACCGAACTCATCAGCGGCATTTTTAGGTTCCGTTCCGGGGAAAGACACTTTCGTTTTGGCAATAAGTTTAAGGACGAATTTGCCACCTTGGCCAACTCCTTTGACGACATGGCCTCAAGTATTGAAGACAGTATTAAAAATCCCTTAAGTATCGTCGATATGGATGGCAATATCATTTATATGAATGAAAAAGCCTTAAATTACTATAATAAATCCCTAGAAGAGATGATTGGTCTATCCAATTTACCCCACTCCATCTTCCCCCAGGATTCCCTCTATGATCCCATTAAAGCCCTTTTGGAGGGCCGGGAAGCCGGGACTTTACTTGAGCCCAGGACCGGGCGCTACGTTAATGGCCTAGCCAACTATCTCTACGACAAAGACGGCAAGACCAGCGGTTACATTATCGAGACCCGGGACATTACCGACATGGTCCAAAAACAGCTGGATCTGGAACAGGCCATGAATGAAGCCAAAAAAGCCAACGAGCACAAAGGCGAGTTTTTGGCCCACATGAGTCATGAGATCCGCACCCCCATGAATGCCATTATTGGTTTATCATCAATAGTAAGGGGTAATCTTGACCAAATAGCCGGCGAAGGAGCTGATTATCAAGAATTAAAAGATAACGTTAAACAAATAGAGAGTTCTTCCCTGCATTTATTGGGCTTATTAAACGATATCTTGGATCTCTCCAAGATCGAGGCCGGCAAGATCGAATTAAGCTCAGAGCCGACCGAACTTAAGGTCCTGGCCAACACGGTCACCAGCATCATGAAGACCCGCTGCAAAGAAAAGAACATCAATTTCATTACCGACATATATGACTACACGCACTCAAACTTCATAACCGATCCCCTGCACCTAAGACAGGTCCTAATTAACCTTTTGGGCAATTCGGTTAAATTTACCCCAGAACTGGGCACCATAATTTTTAAGATTACTTGCCTAAAACGCCAGGACGGCAAATCCCTGATGGAATTCGTGGTCCAGGATACCGGCATTGGTATTTCCGAGGAAAATATCAAGGCCATTTTTAAGCCCTTTGAGCAGGGCAGCGGCAGTATCACCAAGCAATACGGGGGCACCGGTCTGGGTCTGACCATCAGTCGCCACATCGTCAATCTCTTTGGCGGGGACATTAAGGTGGAAAGTCAGGTGGGTAAGGGCAGTAAGTTTAGTTTCAGTATCTGGCTCCAGGAAACCGAACTGCGCACCCCCATCCTGCAGGTCACTAAGGATCCCAAAGACCGCTTTGTCGGTAAACGGGTCCTTTTGGTCGATGACGTTGATCTAAACCGCAAGATCGCCAAGGCCATGTTGAAAGTAACCGGCATCAAGGTTGACGAGGCCGTGGACGGCTCGGCCGCCCTTAAGATGTTTGAGGATTCCCCGGAAAACACCTACGACATCATCCTCATGGACGTACAGATGCCCATCATGGACGGTTATCAAGCCAGCCTGGCCATCCGCCAACTTGACCGCGACGACGCCCAGCACGTGCCCATCATCGCCCTGACGGCCAACGCCTTTAAAGAAGACATCGATAAGGCCCTGGAAGCCGGCATGAACGCCCACATCGCCAAACCCATTAAAACCGACAAAATAGTCGAAATCATGAGTCAACACTTGGCCTCTTAAGAGGCCAACTGGCCTGATCATTTCGAAAAATCAATTACATAAACGAATCTTTACTTAAATTGACCTTTTAAGTCCACCAAAGTGGCCAAAGGACGGCCTTTGAACAATCGCTTAATTAATCTTGGTCTTTTAATTTTATTTATTATTGGCTTACCGCTTACCCTTTTGGCCCATCAGGCCCTTTCCAAATTGACCGCCCCGCCGCCCCTACCGGCCAATCCCCAAAGGCTGGTTTCCTTGGCCCCCAGCGTGACCGAGACCCTTTTCGCCTTAGGCCAGGGGCCCAAGGTGGTCGGGGTGACCCAGTACTGTGAGTATCCGCCCGAGGCCCAGAGCCTGCCGGTGGTGGCCGGATTTACTGACATCAATTACGAGGCCTTACTAAGGACCAGGCCGGATCTAGTGGTCTTACCCATTGATAAGATGGCCAATCAGGCCAATCTGGAAAGACTGGGCCTAACCACCATGACCTTGGATACCCGGAGCCTGACCGGTTACATGGCCACCCTACTGACCTTTGGCGAGGCTATTTCCAGCTTGCCTTTGGCCAAAAGCCTGGTGGCCCGCCTGGAAAACTCCATCCACAAGGCCGAAAAACGGGCCCAAGATCAACTGGCCCAGGGTCAAGCCCGGCCCCGAGTTCTTTTTTCGGTCATGCGCTCCTACCAAGGCTTTGGCTCCATTACCGAGATTACCGCCGTGGGCCAAGACGGCTTTTACGACAACATGCTCGAACTGACCGGCGGCCAAAACGTCTACCAAGGTCCCCTGCCCTTCCCCAAACTCTCCCGAGAAGCCATCCTGACCCTTAACCCGGACCTGGTTATCGATCTCATCCAAGACCCCCAACACGCCGAAATGGCCATGGCCGATTGGCGCGGTTTGGGTAAGCTCAAGGCCGTTCAAAGCGGCCGGGTCTACCTTTTTAGCGACAAGTCCGATACCGTGCCCGGTCCCAGGATCTACAAAACCATTGACAAACTCTCGGCCTGCCTTTTCCCCGACCCCAGGGCCCCCCAAGGGCGGCTTAGCTCCGGGGTTATCCAAGAACCATGACTAATCAAGAATTTATACTAGAAACCAAGAATTTTTCTTTTTGGGTGGATAAGATCCAGATCTTAAAAGACATCTCCTTTGCCGTAAAAAAGGGTGATTTTCTCTCAATCGTTGGACCCAACGGGGCCGGTAAGTCAACTCTGATTAAATGTCTTCTAAGGCTTCACCAAAGGGGCCGATCGACTGGAACCATTACCGTCAAAGGCCAAGATTTAAACTCCTATACTCAAAAACAGCTGGCCAAGGTGGTAAGTTACGTGCCCCAGGCCGGGGGCTGGATCCCGCCCTTCACCGTTCGAGATTTTGCCAAACTGAGCCGCTTTCCCCACGCCTCAAGCGTATCTGGCCTTAGCCCCTCCGATGAATGGGCCGTGGATCAGGCCCTAGAGAGGGTTGGCTTAACCAATATGGCCAAACGCAGCCTCAAAACCATGAGCGGCGGCGAGCGTCAAAAGGCCTACCTGGCCGCCGCCCTGGCCCAGGGTTCCGACATCATGCTCCTAGACGAGCCGGCCGCCTCCCTCGATCCCCGCCACGCCTCGGATCTGGCCAGCCTGCTTGGCCAGCTTAACCAAGAAACTAACCTAACCGTCATCATGATCACCC
>JAITJP010000186.1 GCA_031278835.1 Deltaproteobacteria bacterium | reverse complement strand
CAGGGTTAAGCCGGCGGCAAAACCAAACATCTGGACGGCCTTGGCGATACCGCTTAGGTTAGTGGCCACGTTTTGGCCCAGTCCTCCCAGGCCCAGGGCCCAGGCTTGGGTTGCTTTAAGTTGAGTAAAAATACTTAGAAGAAAAATAGCCATGGCCTTAAAAGGCGAAAACCTGACCCGATCGGTTAGACCGGCCACTGTCTTTGAGGGCTCAACCAATAGAGTCGAGTCGTCTTGAGCGAAAGCCCTTAAAGTTTCCTGGTCCTGGGGCTTAAGCTTGGGCCTGGAGACGGAAAGCATGGGATTTGGCCTTTGTCCAGACTGTTCTGGGTTAGGGTTTTCCAATGGGTAATTCACGATGGCGTATTGGGTCAAACTATTTTGGTCAATAGTGGAACTTAAAGCTTCTCCCGGCGATGGTTGATAACCCAGAGATTGGTCTTCCAAAGCGCTCATGAGAACGGCTCTTTGGGATAAGGGCCTGGTTTTTTTGACCATGGCTGGTTTGCTCTTTTCCTTAACCGAGGTGATTAAACGGGCCAAAGGGATTTTTTCATTGGGCTTATTTATTTCATCCAAGTGATCTTGAGCTTTAGAATGATTAAGCGAGTAATATTCCGACATATAGGGCTGGTCATAGGGCTGGCCATATGGCTGGCCATATGGCTGATCATGGGCCCGATCATAGGGCTGGTTTTGGGCCAGTTCATAGGGCTGGTTTTGGGCCCGTTCATAGGGCTGGTTTTGAGAACTCTCCTTTGATAGCTCCGATGGATCGAAAGGTTGTTCGACTATTTGGCCAACCACGGTCCGGTAAGAGATGATGGTGTATGGCTCGCTGGGGCTGGGCCCTTCCAGGAAAGGCCAGGGCTGATTTTGTTGGGCTGACCGGGTGTGCTCAGGGTTAAGCGTTAATTTTTGGTCCGAGGACATGATCTCCTCCCTTTGATGGCCCTTTGGTCGGCCCAGGGCCTTTTGGGAACTGGCCCTAGGGCTGGAAGCAATGGGTCTTTGGTTTAATTGGCCAGTTGGGCCGTTTGATAAATTCTCCCAGGGGGGCTCAGACTGGGGGCCTGATGGTTTTTTTGATTGGGGCCTCCCCAACTGGACCCTTAAGGGCTTTTCTGGCCTTGGCCCAGATCGGCCCTTTGAGGGGTCTCCTGAGGAGTGGTTGCCTTGGTCTCGGGCCAAATCATCAAGCGAGCCGCCCCACTGACCGAGTAAGCGAGAGGGGGCAGAGTCAGTCTTTTTAATGAAAGCCAAGCCTAACATAGCCTTGATACGTTCAATAATCATATGTTCCTTCCTTTATTTTGAAAATTAAACAATAAAGAGATCTAAAATTTTATCTTATTAGCGATATATTTTTAAAATACCAAGGTTAAAAGTTAACTAATAAAAAGAATAAAGAAACTTTTTTTTCCAAACTTTAATTTTCTAAGCCCGGCCCAGGTTTGGGGCCAAGGTTAAGACTGCCTTTTTCTTTGGGGCTGACCTGGTGGTTAACTCGGGGGTTAACTAGCCAGTTAACCTGGTGGTTAACCTGGTGGTTAACCAGCCGCTTAAGATTAGGCTTAACCTGGGGGCTTTAGGTTGTTTTCATTTTTGCTTCCCTTTAGCCGAGTCAGCCCTATTTTTTAGAGCTTTGGCTTTGGCTTTTATAGGCCCTTTTTTGAAAAAATGCCTTGGTCTTTAGGAGCCCTTTGTTTTTTTTTAGCCAAGGATGGAGGTCACCACTGACTGAACCTCCCCGCCCAGGCTTACGGCCAAGATTCTTAAAAAATCCACCAGATTGACGCATAGGATGCCTCCGGCTATGTGAACCAAGGCCCTGGGTAGGCCCCCGCCTTCGCCGCCGGTGAGCCTTAGGATGTAAACGCCTCTGGCCAGGCCAATCATGCCAGTTAGGCCAACCACCAAAACCACCAACCTAAAGAGTCCCGAGGCGGCGTGGTTTGGGGGTCTGTAGGAGAGAACTTGGGCCGAGTTCTGATTGAATAGAGACTGAGCCAAGACGTCCATAAACTCTGGGCAGTTTATTAAGATGACCCCGCAAAGAAGGGTTAAAAAGGCTCCCTTGGACCCGCCTTGGACCCGGCTGGCCAGACCAATAAGTCCCTTGACCAGTAAGGCTAAGCCAATAAAGGTGATTATTAGGCCAAGAACGCTCCACCAGCTCTCAAGGTGGGGGATTAGGTTAGTTAAGAGATCTTGACTCATGGACAAACCTTTTAGTCTTTAAGGTTAAGGATTAAGAGGCCAATCGGGCTTCCGGCCGGAATGGTGACCGTGGGGGCTCGATCAAAATTCTTTTCCAACTGGGTGGCGGCCCGGCTACCGACCTGACCCAAAGCTTCCAAGGAGATCTGGCCCAGGCTGACCTGGTCTTTGTCGACCGCCACGACGTCTCCGTAGACGCTGACCGTGGTTCCTCGATCGGACAGGGCGTTACCGAAGCCTTCCAGAAAACTTGAGGCCACCAAGCCTCCCCACCTAGAGAGAAAGTGGCTATCGACATGGCCGCTTAGGGCCGGGGAATCGGTTTTTGGATCAACGGCCAGGGCCTCAACCCCATAGCTGCCCGATTGAGGGTCAAGCATTTGGCTAAAGGAAAGGGTTAGTTTTTCGCCGTGCAGACCAAAGCCCCCAAAAAATTTAAGGCCCGAGTACTTGCCCTCAATGACCCTGGCCATGACCGGGGCGGGCACGTCGCTATTGACGGCCAGTTCCGTTACGGCGTAGAGGATGGTTCCAGGTTCAATTTTGGGTTTTTGAGGGTTAGCTAAACCATTACCCTGGTCTTCATGCCTAGTTAGGCTTTGACCTCCAGAGGGATCTTTAAGAGTATTGTGGCTAACGACAAAGGCTCCTGGCTCGTTTGGGGATAGACCCTTTAGATCCCCGACCATGGCCTCAACCAAGTTTGAGTTCTGGGCGCTTTGGCTCTGGGTTCTTTTTGAACTTACCGGTTCCTTGGCCATGGGCTGGGGCGCCAGGGTTATCTGAGAGCCCTCTCTTTCTTTCCTAAGCTCGGTTTCTTTTTTGACCTCAATACGTTGACCTATGGGCGTATCGACGAATGACTCGCCTTTTTCCCGAGCTTTTTGAGCCGAGCTTCTATTAAGTTCTTCGATTAAGCCGTTATATTCGGGAGTTCCCGGGCCACCCATGGAACCCTCCACGTTTCTTGGGGTCAGGTTATCGGCCTTGGACAAATCGCTTTCCTGGCTCTGGCCGAGAAAAATAAACTTAAAGCTTAAATAAAGAATAAAAACCACGACCATAACCCCCAGGGCCAAAATCCAAGCCCTGGGTAGAGATACGTTTTTAAGCCACGAACTTTTTTTCATCTTATTTACTGGTTCCTTTCACTTCCTGGGCCTTCCGAAAACAATCCCCGCCCCGCCCTAAGGCTTATGGGCCAAAAGCCTTCTTTACTCACCAAAGCGCCTTGATTTCATGGCCATAGACTTTTTTCCCCAATGGCCCCAAAAATCCGCCAGCATGCGGCCTATTTTTTTAAAAACGCTTTTAATAAACATCCAAAAGAATATTTTTGAGTAAATATGTTAAACATTTTTTCGTTTCCTTTTTTTTTCGCCAATGGGTTTTTCTCCCAGTCATTTGGCTTGGCCCAGGCGCTGGGCTAAGCCAAAGTTCTTGGCCAATCCCAATCTCCGCTCCAGAGTTTGATCCCCACCAG
>JAITJP010000132.1 GCA_031278835.1 Deltaproteobacteria bacterium | reverse complement strand
CTTATTGGGCTCAATGGCCAGGTGGGGGCCCTGGGTATTGGGGCGGTCGGGATGCCAGTTTAGGGGGTCCTCGGGCTGGTCGGGGGCGGCTTCTTCCCAGGGAGTTAGGGCCCCCCAGGGCACTTTGGGTTTTAGGAGGTCGGTTAATTTACTATCATCACCGCTGAGGGTTAGGTTGGGATTCAATTCTATTTTGGCCTCGCGGCGAAGTTTGGCCAGCCAGAGATTAAAGGCCCTTTCGCCCACCTGGCGCTCGTATTGGTTTTGGGCGGCCCGGGCCAGTTCCTCGGGGTTAACCTGCTTGATAATTTCCAGGACCTCAAAGATGGCTAGGCTGCCGGAGAGCTTTAGGGGCGAGGTTAGGCCATTGGGCCGTTCCAGGGCCTTGGAAAACTCCGGGCCGATGTTGGCTTGTTTAAAGGTCTTAAAGGTCTCCGGGGCCATGAGGTTTAGGGACATGGGCCCGGCCACCTTGGCTTCCAAACCAGCCTGGCGGAGTTTTTCGGCCAAAAGTTCCAGGGAATCAGGGGAAGTTTTGGGGCCGGAAGGGGCCAGAAGCGCGGTTAGCAGGTTTTCGGCCTCCAGGGCCTCCTGGACCAATAAAACCCTGACCCGGTAAACGGCGCTAAAGGAATATTTGGCTAAAAAATTTCTGAAAAATAGCCGCCACTCCAAACTATCGTAAAGGCCATCCCTTTTGGCCACCAGTTCGCTGACCCGTTTAAGCAAAAGTCTTTTTCTGACCGTCTTGGCCAAGGCTTCTTCGGAACCGCCCATGGGCCAATCGCTTTGGCCTGGCCGACTTAAGGAACTCCCATAACCAGCCAGGTAGGCCTCGATTTCCCAGGCCTCCACGCTCAAGCCTTCCTTTTCGGCGGCCCTTTCGATTAGTTCTTCGTCGATGAGTCGATCCAAGAGCCGGGCCAGGGCTTCTTGGCCGTCGGCCTCGTTTAGGTCAAAGGGCTGGTGATAGCCCATATTAATGACTTCTTCCAGGGCCGAGATAGGCAGAGGCCGGCCGTTTACCAAGGCCATGGTTTGGGGATCCCACAACTGGCGCCGGTAAAAGTGCTGGAAGGCCCCCGCGGCCAAGGCCAGTAAGACGGCCAAGAGTAGCGGGGCCAAGATAAGCGTTTTGACTTTCTTGGGGATCAAAAATAGGGCTCCTTAATTGGCGATAAAAATACCTAAACTTCAAAGGCCCTAGGGCGGGGCCCTAGGGCGGGGCCTTTGGGCGGGGCCTTGGGGCGAGGCGGTGGGCCACTTGGGGAAAAGCTGAAAAAAGGGTCCCAAAAAACCGGCCGGGCCCCTGGGGGACTGGTGGATTTTTTTAGCTCAGTTGGGCGAGAAAATCCTTGACCCAAGCCATGGGGTTGGGGCCGGACAGAAACTTTTGGCCAGAGACGTAAAGGCGGCCGGTCGGGGAGAGCCGGTTTTTGGTGGAACCCGAGACCAGGGCGATAATTTTGTCGTAATCCGAGGGGCCTTTTTCGCCAAAGGTCAAAACCATGGTTTCTTGGCCCACCTCGACCCTTTTGGCCCAGGCTTTTTTTAGCAGCAATTTTATTTCCATGAGGTCGATGAGGTTTTTGGCCTCCATGGGGGCTTGGCCCAGGCGATCTTTCATCTCCAAGACGATTTCGGAGATTTCTTCATGGCTCTTGGCCGCGGAGAGCCGGCGGTAAAAAACCACCCGGACCTGGGTATCGGGGACGTAAGTTTGGGGCAAATAAGCCGGAAGACCAATGACCACCTCGGGATCGTAGTCTTCCATGAAAGTTTCGTCTTTGAGTTCCCTGATGGTTTGGTCCAGAAGCTGGGAATACATTTCATAGCCAATCAGCGAGGCCTGACCGGACTGGGCCGCCCCCAGGATGTTGCCGCTGCCCCTAATTTGCAAATCATGCAAAGCCACCTGATAGCCGCTACCCAGTTCGCTATGATCCAGTAAGGCCTTTAGCCTTTTTTGGGCGTCCCCGGTTAGGCTATCGGGATCGTCAACCATGAGATAGCAGTAAGCCTGGAGATTGCCCCGGCCCACCCGGCCCCTTAATTGGTAGAGCTGGGCCAAGCCAAAACGATCGGCTTGGTCGATGATGATGGTATTGGCCAAGGGAAAATCCAAACCGGATTCCACGATGGTGGTGGTGACCCAAACGTCGATTTCCCTTTTTATGAATCTCTCCATGACCGCTTCCAGGGCCTCGGTGCTCATCTGCCCATGGCCCAGGTCAAACTTAAAAAGCGGCATCAAACTCCGCAAATGGCTAATCCATTGATCGATGTCCCTGACCCGGTTATGAACCAAAAAAACTTGCCCGCCCCGGGCCAGTTCCTGGTTTATGGCCGCCACCATGGCCCCGTCGTCTCTGGCCATTAAACTGGTTTTGACGGCCAAGCGATCCTGGGGCGAGGTCTCTATGACCGACATGTCCCTAATGCCGTTCATGCTCATGGCCAGACTTCTGGGTATAGGCGTGGCGCTCATGGATAAAATATCAATGGAGTTTCTATATTTTTTTAATTTTTCTTTATCCATAACTCCAAAACGGTGTTCTTCATCGATAATTAGTAAACCAAGATCTTTAAAAAGAACGTCCTTTTGCAAAAGTCTATGGGTGCCTATGACTATATCGACCGTGCCCAGAGCCAGTTTTTTGATGATTTCTTTTTGTTCGTTTCTGGTCTTAAATCTGGACAGGGAGGCCACTATGAAAGGCCACTCGGCAAACCTCTCAGTAAAAGTCCGCTCGTGCTGTTCGCACAAAATCGTGGTCGGAACCAAGACGGCCACTTGCTTGCCTTCGTTGACCACCTTAAAGGCCGCCCGCATGGCCACTTCGGTTTTGCCGTAACCCACGTCACCGCAGACCAGTCTGTCCATGGGCCTGGGCGAAGCCAAATCCTCCAAGACCTGGTCGATGGACTTTTCCTGATCGGCCGTGGGCACATACTCAAAGGCGGCCTCAAACTCGGCCATTTCTTTGTCCCGTTTGGAAAAGGCGTGTCCCGGAGTGGTTTGCCTGGCCGCGTAGAGCTTTAATAAATC
>JAITJP010000112.1 GCA_031278835.1 Deltaproteobacteria bacterium | reverse complement strand
CGCTTTGACCAGGCCGTGGCCTTGGCTTTGGATCTGGGCCTGGGGGCGGTCCTGGACTTTTCGCCCCATCCGGTCTTGTTGACGGCCGTTTCCGAGACGGCCGCCAGTAAAAACCTTAAAGTTCTGGCCCTACCCTTATCCAGACGGGATGTCTCCGGCCCGGCCCTTTGGGCCGAGGCCCTAAAAGCCTTGGAAGAAAGAGACAGCCGCCCCAAGTGGCCGACTAAGGGCTTAAAGCCGACCGCCGGGGGCTTGGAAAATGGCCCAAATACCGGCCAGGCCGGGCCTCTAGGCCGGTTAATCCCAGAGCCGGGCACGGCCCCAAGAAAAGCTTACGAGCTTTTTAAGGCTAGCTTAGGCAGCCTCGGAAAAAGCCAAGCCGCTGGTCATTTTGAAAAACTCATCCTGAACCTGGTTAGAGACATAATTCTAAGCGAGGGGGCCGCCGGCCCTCATGGCCCGGGCCATGAGGGCCCGGTTCAAAAAGATCCCCTGGCCGGGCTAAACGATCCCGGGGCCACGCCCTTTATGAGCTTGGGCCTAAGCTCCCTGGGCCTTATTGGCCTTATGGCGGAGCTTTCCCAAAAAACCGGCCTAACTCTGTCAGGTTCCTTGGTTTTTAGTTATCCGGAGGCCAGATCCCTGGGGGCCTACCTGGCCGGGTTATTTTTTGACTTTGAGGGCCAAAGCAAGGCCAGAATTGAGTCAATCCAGACCCATAAACCTGGACAGGGGCTTGGGGGGACTTACTCCCAAGAAGCTTTGGCCGTGGTCGGGGCGGCGGCTAGGTTTCCCGGTGGGGTAAACGATCTGGAGAGTTATTGGCGGCTATTAAGCCAAGGCCTTGACGCCGTGGGGCCGGTGCCGCCCAGCCGCTGGGATATCGAGAGCTTCTATCACCCGGACCGAGAACACCCCGGGACCATGTATACCCGTGAGGCCGGCTTTATCGAGGATACCTTTAGGGGCTTTGACGCTGACTTTTTTGGCCTGGCCGGGCGGGAAGCCAAGCAGCTTGATCCCCAGCAAAGGCTTTTGTTGGAAATGAGCTGGGAGGCCTTTGAGCTGGGGGCCATTGATCCGCTTTTGTGGAAAGATCGCAAGGTCGGTGTTTTTCTGGGCATGACCAATGGCGAGTATAGCCGGGCCCACCGCGATTCCCCTCATCGGGAGCTTATTGACGCCTATTCTTTGACCGGGACGACCATGAGCGGGGCCTGCGGCCGGATCTCCTATTTTTACGGCTTTAAGGGGCCTTGCTTTACCGTGGACACGGCCTGTTCCTCAGGCATGGTGGCCTTAAGTAGGGCGGCCCAGAGTCTAAGACTGGGCGAGAGCGATCTGGCCTTGGTCGGGGCGGTCACCTTGATGCTGACCCCGGAAATGCACATTTGCTTTACCAAACTGGGGGCCACCAGTCCCGACGGCCGCTGTAAGACCTTTGACGATAGCGCCAATGGCTACGGCCGAGGCGAGGGCGGGGCCGTGGTCTTACTGAAGCGTCTCTCAGAGGCCCAGGCGGCCGGGGATCTCATTTTGGGCCTTATTAGGGGGGCGGTCTTAAACCAAGACGGCCGCAGTAACGGCCTGACCGCCCCCAGCGGTTTGGCCCAAAGGGAACTAATCGAAGAGACCTTGGCCCAGTCCGGTCTAAGACCAGACCAGGTCGATTACGTGGAGGCCCACGGTACCGGCACCTCTTTGGGTGACTCGGTAGAACTTGAGGCCCTGGCCCAGGCCTACGGAGCCAATCGGACTAAACCCCTGGCCTTGGGTTCGGTTAAGGCCAACATCGGTCACCTGGAGCCGGCCGCCGCCCTGGCCTCGCTTCTAAAGATCTTGGTCTCCATGGCTCATGGCCAGATCCCGGCCAACCCGCATCTAAAAACCCCCAATCGCCATTTTGACTGGGCCTCAAACCAGCTCTGGGCCCCCACCAGCCTTATCCCCTGGGAGAGAGAACCCAATAGGCCCAGACGGGCTGGCTTTAGCGCCTTTGGTTTTTCCGGGGTCAACGGCCACGCCATTGTCGAGGAATATATTCCTCCCAAAATGGCTCCGCTTTCTCTGGCATCCAGGGAGCCCAGCCAAGCCCCGGGGGCCAGGGCTTTTGAGCCGCCCCTACTTTTACTCCTCTCGGCCAAGAGCTCCGGGGCCTTAACCGAGCTGGCCAGAAGCCTAGCCGATCGGCTCTCTGGGCTAGATTACCAAGGGGCGGCCTCGCTTTGCCGGAGCTTGGCCCTTTATCGGCCCCATCACGATTACCGGTTGGCCTTGGTAGGAGGAAAGCCCAGTGATTTATTGGGCCTAGTTAACAAAAAACCCATTAAAGTTAAAAACAACCCCTCGGTGGGACTTCTCTTTACCGGGCAGGGCTCCCAGCATCCCGGCATGGGCCTGGAACTCTACCGAGTATTTGGGGCCTTTAAGGAAAGCCTGGATAGCTCGGCCTCGATCTTGGCTCCCTTGGGCCTTGACCTTTTGGCCCTTTTGGAGCCCCAGGTTAGTCCGGAAAAACTGGCCCAGACTTCCCTGGCCCAGCCCCTAATCGCCGCCCTTAGCCTGGCCCTTTACCATCTATGGACTTCTTTGGGCCTTACTTTTAGCTCGGCCCTGGGCCACAGTGTGGGTGAGTTTCCGGCCATGGTGGCCACGGGCTTTCTCTCGGCCCAGGAAGCTCTGGAGCTAGTCACCCAAAGGGGACGCCTGATGGAAGCCGCTCCCGGCCAAGGGGGCATGCTGGCCGTTTTATTGGGGGCCCAGGAGACCAATAAGTTTCTCTCTGGCTTTCCCAATCTTCGATTGGCCGCTGACAATTCCCCCGGGGCCGTCACCGTGGCCGGGCCCGAACCGGAACTAAGGGCTTTGGCCGAGAGCCTTGAGGCTAAAAAAATTACCACCATCCCCCTCAAGGTCTCCAAAGCTTTTCACACGCCCCACATGGCCCAGGCCGCCCAAGCCGTCATGATCGAGGCCGAAAAATTCTTCATTTCCAGAAGCAAGAGCGCTCCGGCTCCGGAGCTAATCTCGGCCGCCACGGCTCAGATCTTAACTTCTTTGAGCCCGGCTTATTTTCGGGATCAAATTACTGGACCGGTTCTTTTCCGCCAAGCCGCCCTCAAGATGGCCCAGACTACTGACCTGGCCTTGGAGGCCGGACCATCCGGGGCCTTGTCTAGCCTAATCAATCAAAGTTTGCCCCTGGGTAACTTTTCCGGAGCCTTTCCCAGCCTCAAGCCGGGTCAAAGCCCCCTGGAAACCATTCTCTCGGCGGTTAAGGAGCTATACTTAGCTGGAGTTAATCTTGATTACCAAGCCCTGTGGAGCCCCTTTCCCGGTCAAAAGGTTAGCCTGCCCCTCTACCCCTTCCAAAGAGATCCTTACTGGATGGAGATCGTCCACGATCCGGTTAGAGTATTACCCTTAACCAAGGAGACCCTTAAAAGCTCTGGCCCCAACCCTGAAGCCCTTAATGACCGCCAGGCTGACTCATTTGAGGACCCCTTTCTGGGGGCCCGTTTGGCCAGCCCGGCCCTAGGCCAGACGGCCGTCTTTGAGAAACGATTCGATTCCCAGGGCCCCTTTTTCCTGTGGGAACACCTCCTTTTTGAGCAAGCCGTGAGCCCGGCCGCCGGACACCTGGCCATGATCCTCTCGGCCGTCAAGGCGGTCAGCGGAACCGAGCGCTGTGTCCTTTCTGAGGTTAACTTCTCTCAGCCCCTCACCCTCGACCAGGACCAAGAAAAACTGGTCCAGGTCATCATCGACCAGCCCGGGGCTCCGGACAGCCCCTTTAGAATCGTAAGCCGCCTGTCTGGGGAAAGTGAGTTTACCACCCACGCCACTGGCCTGGTGACCTTTGGCAGAAAGGCCCAAAGTTCCGGAGCGGATAGTTCTGAGCCAGACAGTCCAAGCTCAGCCGGGCTGGCTTTGGCGGCCTCGGGCTCAAATGGCCAGGCTTACTTAAAGGACCCAGGGCTTTTCGAGGCCGCCCCCATGAGCCTTAAAAACGGTGGGGCTTTAATCAAAAAGTTTACCGGGGATGAATTTTACCAAAAGTTTACCAACTTTGGTTACAATCTGGGCTCAAGCTTTAGAAGAATCGAAAAAGTCGAAATTTTTAAAGATCTGACCGAAACCCAGGTGGGGGCTTATTTGGAAGACCCCCAAAGCCAGATTATCTATCCCGGCACCCTAGACTCAATTCTTCAAGGCATCATACCGCCCTTACTTGAAGAGGCCAAGCTCAAGATGAGCAACAAAAAAGGCCTATTCGTGCCTTTTTATTTAAAAAAATTAACCCTTTATGGACCGGTGCCTGCCTCTCTCACTTGCCAAGCCCAGGGGAGCGTTTCTAAGGCCAATCTCATAAACGGGACGGTCAGGACCTTTGATTCCCAAGGCC
>JAITJP010000049.1 GCA_031278835.1 Deltaproteobacteria bacterium | reverse complement strand
GACGTCGATTCCTCGGAAATGGCCTTTAAGATCGCCGGTTCCATGGCCTTCAAAAAAGCCTTTCTGGAGTGCCAACCCACCATCTTGGAGCCAATCATGCTTTTGACCGTGGAAACCCCGGACGATTGCATGGGCGACATCATGGGCGATATCTCAAGCCGCCGCGGCAAACTTCTGGGCACGGAAAGCCACGGCCGCAAGCAAGTCATAAGCGCCCACGTCCCCCAGATGGAACTGCTAAGTTACTCCCCTTCGCTTACCTCCATGACCGGAGGCCGCGGTTCCTTTACCATGGAATTCGCCCACTATGACGAGGCCCCTTTCCAGGTCAAAGACAAAGTCATTTCTGACTTCAAGCCGCAAGAAGAAAAAGAGTAATGGCGGAAAACAAAACCAAGGCGGCCAAAGACTAAAAGCTCAAAATCGCCTCAGGCAAAAAAAAACCCTCCAAAATAATGGAGGGTTTTTTTTGGGCCAGCTCCAGGGCCCCTCGGAGAGGTCAGTATTATTTTTGGACTTAGGGGGAACTTATAAAAAACTTCAAAAAGGCCCAGGGGACACGGGTTTTATCTTTTTAGAGTTTTGATGGAAAATCAAAACTCCATTTTTTATTTAGGCCAGGGCGTAATGATCATCGGATATTTTGGTCATGGTGCCGTGGGCATTAAACTTCGACTTATCAAAGGCGATTAAGGGCTTTTGTTTTTCAAAGATGGGATCGGGCACCGGGATGGCCGAAAGGAGCGACTGGGTATAGGGATGCCAGGGCTTGGTGAACAATTCCTCGGAGGGGCAAATTTCGACAATTTTGCCGCCGTACATGACCCCGACCCGATCGCTAATATATCTGACCAAAGCCAGATCGTGGGCGATGAAAAAGAAAGTGAAATTTTTTTCTTTTCGTAAATACTCAAATAGGGTGATGATCTGGGCTTGGATGGAAACGTCCAGGGAGGCCACCGGTTCATCGGCCACGATCAGATCGGGGTTTAAGCCTATGGCTCGGGCTATGGCCACGCGCTGACGTTGACCGCCAGAAATTTCGTTGGGGTATTTAGTTTTAAAAAGCGGATCCAGGCCGACTTGAAGCATCAATTCGTCGATTCGATCGATTAGTTCGGCCTTGGAATGAAATATTTTATTGACCACCAAGGGTTCCGAAATAATGTCTTTAACTCTCATTCGGGGATTTAAGGCCGCCGCCGAATCCTGAAAGACAATCTGTATGTCTTTTTGAACGTGTTTTCGGGCTTTTTTGTAGGATTTTTTATCCGAAATCAGGTGACCTTTAAAATAAATCTGGCCCTTATTGGCCGGATAAATACCCATGACCCCCTTGGCCACGGTGGATTTACCGGACCCGGACTCGCCCACCAAACTAAAAACCTCGCCCGAGCGGACCTCAAAGGAAATACCGTCAACGGCCTTAACCCAAAAATTTTTGCTAATGTGAAAATGCTTGTGGTAATCGACCACCCGCAATAAATCGTTCTCAGACACTACTTTCCCTTCGTTTCAGCTTAATCGGAACCTCGACCTGGGGGGCCCGGGGATCAAGTAACCAGGTGGCCGCGTAATGGGTGTCGCTGACTTTAAACATGGGCGGCATCTCTTCGTAGTCAATTTTCAAGGCGTATTGATTTCGATAAGCAAAGGCGTCCCCGGGCGGCGGATTTAAAAGGGTGGGTGGCAGACCGGCTATGCCGCCAAAGACGCCCGTTTCTATGGCCACCAGCGGCATGGAGGCCAATAAGCCCCAGGTGTAGGGGTGACGGGGATCATAAAAAATTTCCTCGGCCTTGCCGATCTCAACGATCTTCCCGGCGTACATGACGGCCACCCGATCGGCGATCCTGGCCACCACGCCCAAATCATGGGAAATGAAAATTATGGAAAGGCCTTTTTTTTCTTTAACCTCTTTCAAAAGGTCCAGGGTTCTGGCTTGAACGGTTACGTCCAGGGCCGTGGTGGGCTCGTCGGCCAGTAAGACCTTGGGCTCCAAGGCCATGGCGATGGCCAAAACGCAGCGCTGCCGCATGCCCCCGGAAAAAAAATGGGGTTGCAAAGCCAAGCGGTGGGCCGGATCGTCAATGCCTACCAGATCAAGGGTCGCCACGGCCCTTTTTTTGGCTTCTTGTTGGCTAACTTTATGGTGTTTTACGATGGCCTCAATAATCTGTTTGCCGATGGGGATGGTCGGATTCAAGGTGGTCATGGGATCTTGAAAAAGCATGGCGAAAAAAGGCCCCCGCAACTTTTTCATTTCCTTTTCCGAATAGCCAGAAATGTCCGCCGAATCGGCCAAGACCCGGCCGCTGGTTTTGGCCGTCCTGGGCAGAATTTTTAAAATGGACTGGCATAAAACGGATTTACCGCAGCCCGACTCCCCGACAATGGCCAAAACCTCCCCGGGAAAAAGTTCCAAGGAGACCTGCCTGACCGCCTCGACCGTGCCCTCGGCCGTATCGAAGCTTACCGACCAATCTTCCAATTTCAAAACCGGTTCCAGTTAAGCTTTTTACTCTTTCGTTTTTTTGGCCGCTAAACCCTTGATCGAGAGACCTTGTCTCTCGATCAAGAGTTAGGGGATTATTTTATTTAGCGTTTAATGGTCCAGTTTTCCACGTTCCAGAAAACCCCAACGGCGTGGTGACCCAGGACCCGGCCGGTATCCAAGCCGTTTAAGCCGGCTATGCTGACATAGTTGCCGTTTAAGAAAGCCACCAGTAGGGTTTGCGGGGACTTGGCATAGGCTTCCTCAAACTGAGCGTAGATTTGTTTGCGCTCATTAGGGTCTTTGGTATGACGGCCCTTTTTCAATAAATCGTCAACCTCGGGGTTTGAATAAGACATGGTGTTTTCGCTGGCTCCGGTCACCAAGGTGGCGTAAAATTGATCCGGGTCAAATTCGGCGGCCATGCCGGCCAAAAAGCCGTTGTAACCGGCCTTCCAGTCAAAACGGGTCACCAGGACAATCTTCATTTCGACCCCGGCCGCTTGGAGCATACGGGCCAAGACGTTGGCGATGTCCACGCGTTCTTCTTCGTAATCCCTGACCTGGATGGTAAAGGAGAATTTTTGGCCGTTTCTTTCATAGAGGCCGTCGGCTCCCTTTTTCCAACCGAGTTTGTCCATCTCCTGGGCGAAACGGGCCAGATCGTAGGGGTAGATGTCGGCTTTGGTGTTTCCGCCAAAAGTGCTTAACTGAATTGGACTATAAGCCACCAGCCCTTCTTTGACCAAAACCCCGTCCACGATTTCTTTCTTGTTTACGGCGTAGTTTAAAACCCCGGTCGAGTCTTTGTTTTTCTGCCAAAACTCGGTATGAAAATCAAAGGAAGCCCCCCGGTAATCGGCGGTCTTAAAATCGATATTTTTGTAACCAGACAGCCCCCTAAACCTTTCGGCGTATTTGGAGTTTAGCCAAGCCAGATCGGC
>JAITJP010000046.1 GCA_031278835.1 Deltaproteobacteria bacterium | reverse complement strand
AAAGATTATTCTGGCTTGGCCTTTTAGCCTATAAACGGGCTAAGGAAAGATTTTTTGATTAAGCGCCCCGAAAGGAGCGCTTTTTTTTATGTTCTAGCCGTCCAATCTCTTCACTTATTTACTTAATTAATCAAAACCTGGAGTGGAGCCGTGAGTATTGACCATGAGGTTTTGAGAAAAGCCATAATGGCCTGGCTTTGGGCGGCTTGCGCTCTGGCTAAGGGCCTTAAAATGGTTAATAAAGACAACTTATTGAAAGCCGTTTTTTAAAACTCCCAACGTCAAGATTTCACTCCCCCCGGGAGGCTAAAAAAAAACCTTATTGGGCAATCTTACTTGACCGCGGTCATCGGGACCAAAAAGCCCTAAAAGCCAAGCCAAACTAGCCTAAAAAAATACCCCCATGGGGTTATTTTTTTAGGCTGACAAGCTTATTTTTAAGGGCCTTGTCAAAATATCAAAGCCTGGTTAATGTTTAAAATATAGCTTATACCGTGCCAATAATTTGTTGATTAAATCATGTAATTATAGTAAAAAACAAGTTTTTAAATTAAGGCCTTTTTTTCTTATTTCGGTTTATGTGGTATAAAAATGTCTTGACAAGCCCTTGGCTTTGTTTTATTTTTGTTTTCAGTCTTCAGAATACCTAATTTAGGTAATGGGGGAATACCGCGAAAATCGGTAACGAGCCCGTCACTGTGATCGGGGACGAAAGCGACCATAGGCCACTGGGGTATGGGAATCCCGGGAAGGCGTCGCCGTAGATTGATCCGTCAGTCAGGATACCCTACTGAAGGCGCCGTAGTTTCCGAGTTCGAAACTGGGTGGTTGGTTTTTTTTGATTCGCGCCAGGTTTCCCTTAGCCAAGGGCTAGCGAAAGATCCATGGACAAACGGGCGTCCCGGATTCGGTTTTTATCCGAACCGGGCTTTTTTTTTGTTCCAATGGCCAACCCCACCAGAAAAAAAACTTATTTATTTAAAAATTCCAAAGACATGGAGGGCGAGCCGTGCATATAATGGAAGGAGCGCTGTCATTACCGGTTCTGGTGGCCGGAGGCCTTTTGACGGCGACTGGCGTGGCTATTGGGCTTACCAAAGTCAATAACGACAACATTCCCAAAGTCGCGGTCATGACCGCGGCTTTCTTTACCGCTTCCTTCATCCACATCAACATAGGCCCCAGCACGGTTCACTTGATGCTAAACGGCTTGATTGGCCTGATGATGGGCTGGGTGGCCTTTCCCATAGTTCTGATAGGTCTTTTGATCCAAGCCTTACTTTTTCAATACGGCGGCCTGACCACCTTGGGGGTAAACACCTTAAACGTGGCCGGGCCGGCCGTTTTGTTCGGCTGGCTTTTTAACAAAATGATCTTTAGCCCCAAGGCCTGGCCCAGTTCCCTGGGGGCCTTTGCCACCGGTTTTCTGGCCATCGCCCTGACGGCCATCATGGTCTTTGTGGCTTTAATCCTTACCGATCCGGTCAAATATAAGGTGGCCGCCTATACCATCTTAGTCTCCCACGTCCCGGTCATGTTTATTGAGGGTATCATCGCCCTACTGTGCGTCCGCTTTTTAAGAAAAGTAAAGCCAGAACTCTTAATCAATCCCCTGGGTATCCGGAAAAATCCCCAAAAACCGCTTGAGGCTCCCCTGGAGCCAAAAACGGCCCCAAATAGCCAAGACAATCAAGAGATTCATTAATAAAAAAAATAACGGTCTATTTCTAAATAAGCTTTAACGCTTAAATAACTATTTTTGACTAATGGTTCCCACATTTCCGGTAATAATCTCTATTTTACCAGCGAAGTGGTAAAGGCAGGGTCATGGACGAAAGCGAAAAAACGGCTAGCTCTCCGTTTCAAGAAAGTCCCGCCCAAAGCCGGACCATACTGGCCCGGATTGACGCCAGGCTTAAGATGATCTGCGCCGTTGTCTGGGCTTTTTTGGTTAGCGCCCTCCATGACCAGGGCGGCACTTTCTTGGCCTTAAGCTTGGCCGTCTTGTTGATAGCTCTGGCCAGATGGCCGGCCAGAAACCTAATTAACCGCCTGGTCACGGTTAACTTGTTTTTTCTTTTCATGTGGCTGATGCTGCCCTTTTCTTTCTCCACGCCCGGTCAGGTCATCACTACCTTGGGCCCCTTAAAGGTGACCAAGGAAGGCCTGGAGCTGGCCAGTGTTTTGACCCTTAAAGGCAACGCCATTGTCCTGGCCGTTTTGGCCCTCCTGGGCACCAGTCCTCTCTACGTTTTAGCGGCCGCTGGCCGCAAGTTAAAATTTCCGGAAAAGCTGGTCAGTATTTTTCTTTTGACCGTCAGGTACTATCAAGTCATTTTTAAGGAGTATCAACGCCTTCGAAAGGCCATGAGAGCCAGGGGTTTTAAGCTGGGTTTGAGTAAAAACAGCGTCCGGGGCGCGGCCAATTTGATTGGCAGTTTACTGGTCAGAAGTTTTGACCGGGCCGAAAGGGTTCACCGGGCCATGATTTGTCGAGGTTACCGCGGGGTCATTTGGGTCAAAAGTGACTTTAAACTAAAAAGTATCGATTATTTCTTCGCTTTGGCCATGCTCTCGGCTTACCTTCTGGTGGGAGTCTACGAATGGAAACTTTGATTTCTATCGCCAACCTCAGCTTCGCTTATGACAAAATTGAAGTTTTTCATGATTTTTTCTTTTCCTTTGAGGCTGGCCAGAGAATCGGTTTGGTTGGCAGTAACGGCAGCGGCAAATCGACTTTATTGCAGCTGATCATGGGTTTATTAAAGCCCTCGGCCGGAGAGATTGAACTTTTCGGCCAAGCCCGCCGCACGGAAAAAGAATTTCGAGAAGCCAGACTCCAGATAGGTTTTGTCTTTCAGGACGCCAACGATCAGCTATTTTGCCCAACCGTCGGAGACGATCTGGCCTTTGGGCCCCTCAACATGGGCAAAACCGACCAAGAAGCCGAGCAAATAGTCGACGAAACTTTGGCCTTATTGAACCTGACCGCCTTTAAAGACCGGGTCACTTATGGCCTGTCTGACGGCGAGAAAAAACTGGTGGCCCTGGGCACGGCCCTGGCCATGAAGCCCAAAATGCTCATCCTGGACGAGCCGACCACCTGCCTGGACCCAGAGGCTTGCCAGCGCATCGCCTCGGTCCTTTTAAACTGCGGTTTGCCCTATCTGGTGGTGGCCCACGACCGGGCTTTTCTTGACCAAGTCGTGACCAGCTCGGTCAGACTTAAGGACGGCCGGATCGTCTCCGAACCAAAAGGCCTGGCCGGCCTAGCCAGGCCGCTTTCGGCTTTAGCCAGTGAGCTTGCTTAAAAAGCCAGGCCAGAGCTTTAAGGGGGCGGGGCTACCCGGCCCAGGGACTTTTTTGTGGCTGAGTTTTTTTTTCGAGGACTTTTTTTTCGTAAACTTTTTTTTCAAGGACTTTTTTCGCTGAATTTTTTTTCGCCTTCCAAAGGGCCCGGCCCGATCTTGGCTTGGCCAGAGCTTTTGCCAGGAGAGCACCATCGTGAAACATAGCTTTAAAACCCTAATGGTGAGGCTTTTTTTAGCCTTTTTACTTCTTTTTTTTGTTGAGGCCGGGGCCCTCATGGCCCATGGGGTCATTTGGGATTACAGCGCCAAACCCAGCTACGGCATCAGGTTTTCCTATGATGACGACACGCCCATGATGTACTCAGAAGTCAAGGTCTATGGTCCAGACGACTCGACCAAACTCACCCAAACCGGGAGAACCGACGCCGATGGAAACTTCGGCTTTGTCCCTTCGGCCGACGGGCTTTGGCTTTTGACATCGGATGACAACAATGGCCATCTGGCCAAAGCCGAGCTGACCATTAAAAGCCAGGCCCCGACGGCCGGCCAAGAGGGCCAGGCCGCTCCGGCACAACCTAACGTAAACCTCGATAAGGTCATTGGCCAAGCCACCAAGCCGCTTAAGATCGGCCTGGTGGTCAGTATTTTCCTAAACCTAGCCTTGGGCTACCAAATTTTTGGCAAAAAGAAAGGGCCCAGCCAGAAGCCAGAAACCAGCCCAAGTTGACAAATTTCAATTCGCCTTTACCAATAGCCGAGTCTACGGGCTTGGCTTCTCTTCGAGGCCAAAGCCGTAGGCTTACGCTTAAATGAGTAAGCTTGGGGCTCTCATCGGAGCTCCCAAAACGGGGTTATTTTCCCCATAACGTTTAATCGCAGTTTTGTAAGGAGAGAGGTATCAATGACCAGTCACGTTTTTAAAGCGCTCTGCCTAATGGCCGCTTTGGCTATCCTAGTCGCCCCCAGAGCTCAGGCTCACGATCTCTGGGCCACGGCCGAAAATCCCACCGCCGGTCAGCCCGTGGTTAGTATTTTGGGCTATGGCCACGATTTCCCGGAGGGCGAAGAGATTGCCGCCGATCGCCTTTCTATTTTCTATCCCTTGGAAGTCACCAACGCCCAGGGCCAAAAACTGGCCCTCAAGCCTGGGGACAAGAACTACATCTTCGTGACCGAGGAGCCGGTCAAGGAAGGCACCTATCTGCTGACCACCGGTTACAAGCCGACTTTCTGGAGCTACTCGCCCGAGGGTTCCTTTATGAAGTCCAAAAAAGACACCCCCAATGCCACTTCCTGTGAGCAGTGGACCAGGTGGGCTAAGGGCGTGGTCAACGTCGGTAACGCCTCCGATGATTTTGTCACCAAGCCCATTGGCAATTCGCTTGAATTTGTGCCCTCGACCAATCCGGCCAAAATTAAGGTCGGTGAGGATCTGACCATTCAACTGCTCAGAGACGGTAAGCCCCTGCCCAAGACCGAAATCACGGGAATTTTGGCCGGCAATAAGCACCATGAGGATGGCAATCGCGATTTCTACGCCACCACCAATGGCGAAGGCAAAATCACCTTTAGCCCGATTAAGGAAGGCCTCTGGACCCTGATCGCCATTGCCCACAAAGACTTTGCCGACAAGGCCGTATGCGACGATGACGCCGTGGACGCCTCCTTGACCTTTACCGTCAAGTAAGCCCCCTTTCACCAAAGCCCCCCACCAAGCCGGCTCTTGGCCAAAAATGGCCAAGAGCCGGCTTTTTCTTGGCCTCAATATTAAGTGGCAAGATGGTTAAGTAAAAATTAAACAAAATAAAAATATCTAGATTTCTGGATGGCTAAAAAAGTAAGATGACTTGGCCTTTTTAATTGACCAGCCTTTGGTAAAGCCGGTCTGGTTTGGCTTTCATTAGCTGGTCAAGCTAGAAAAATAATATTAGCGGCCAGGCTCATTAAAAATACCGTAATACTTAGCCTAGTGATTAATCGACTGCGAAAAAGCCTTATCAAATTAGGCTTTTGATGACATGGCTATTAAAAAAAATTAAGCACTATAAAAAACATATTTTTTCTAAGATCACCAAAAAGTAAATATAAAGCCCTCTTTTAAACTCTGGCCCTCGAAAATGATTAGCCAATCAAGCTTATTTTAAAGGGGCTAGAAAAAAAATTAGCCAAGATAAAAAACAGACCTAAAGGCCAGTCTAAAAATGTAGCCAATATAACTAACCTTTGAAACTCATGACCACAAAAATGGCCATTAGTTATGCTTTTTATTCATCGGGCCAATAAAATTTTAATGACCATAAAAATTACTAAGCTAACAGGCTCATCAAAAAAGCCGGGCTTGCTTTGGCTTAATTTGAAATCAACCAATAAAATCCTTAGCCAGTCTAGCTTATCTTGACCGGTAGATTCTAAAAAATTATGCCCCTTCCTGGCTGACCTAAAAAAATAAATCAAGCCTGCTTGGGCTACCTCGATCTGGCCAAAGGCTGAACTGGTCTAGCTTTCCTTCAAAAGCTAAAAAGAAAAAAAATAGCCAAGATAAAAAGCTGGCCAAAATTTTTAGATCACCAAAAAGCCCAATCTCCAAGCTCTTTTAATTCTTGGCCTGGCCAATGGCTTATCTAATCTAACTTTTCATCACCGGTCTAAAGAAAAATATAACCAACATAAAAATAGCCCATCTCTGGGCCGCTCAAAAAGCCTGGCTTGGTTGGGATTTTGATTCAGGTCTTTTAAAAAACCTGAAACTAGTCTAGCTTTTGTTAGATAAGCTAATTAAAAATTTAGCCAACATAAAAAGCCTCATCGGCCGCCCCGAGAGCGCAAAAATGCCCAGCTAACCGGGCTTTTCATTTCTGGGCCTGGGCCAAGCTTAAACTGGCCGGACTTACCTGCGGCGAAGTAGGCTTATTTGAACATAGGTTAGGCGGGGATTGGCTGGATCGGTTTTCAGGCGGTCAAGATTGTTAAGGGTGCTTAGGAGGTTGGCTTGGAAGCGGACCCGTTTTTCGGTATCGGTCAGTAGGGCTTGGCCTTCGGCCTTGGTGATGCGGTAGATATTGTCGCGGATGGGGCAGAGTTGATCGCGAATGATGGGCTCATCGGAGAGGTCGTGGTAGTGCAGGATTATGCCCATTTCCACCACCACCGGGCTATCGCCGCCCTCCAGGGAAATGATAAAATTTGGCAGGGTCATCTCGCCGGATACGAATTCCTTGTGGCTTTCCAGGACGTCGGCCTGAAAGACTGGAACCGTGGCCACGGGAGCTTTGGGTTTGTTAAAAAAGAGAGTATATAGGACAAAAACCAGGCCCAAAACGACCACGGAAAGGGTTCCCACCAGGATGGCCATTTTGAAACGGGCCACTTTTTTTATCTGGGCGGCCGAGTTTAGCGGGCTGGTATCGATGACTTCTTCGACCACCGGGGCCGGTTCTTCGGGTTTGGGGGCTTCCACGGGTTGAAAGGTGGAATCGGGGCTGATGTTTTCGGCCTCTTTCTTGGCCATGTCAAAGATGCCGTCCAGATCCAGCTCAACTTTCTGGGGCACCACGTCGCCATCGCCGTCCATTAAGCTTTTGAGAAAATCGTTTCGGTCTTTATCGTCACCGTTGGCGGCCAAGGGCGATCTGGCCGCGCCGTTGGATTTTTTCAGATCCAGTTGGCTGGGCGGAGTTTTGGTCGAGGCCGCCTGGGGCTGGGCGGGATGAGCCGGAAATCCATCATCATCGACATCGTGGTCAGATTGGTCTGATTGGTCTGATTGGTCAGACTGGTCTAATTGGTCTAATTGGTCTAATTGGTCTGAGAGATTTTCCTCAAAAGAAGCCTGACTGGAGGGACTTTCGGGAGCCTGGTCGGAGTGGTCAAAAGCCGAGGCTGGGGCGCCTTGGTCGGGAGCCTGGTCAGAGTCGTCAAAATCCGAATCTTGGTCCTGGTTGGCAAAAGGCTCGGCCGGGTCGCTTAGGTGGGCGGAAAGATCTTTCAAGTCCGCGTCCTGGTTGGCTTTAGGGCTATCCCAATGGTCAAGAGGGCTTGAGTCTGGGGCTACTTGGGCAGCCGAGTCTGGTCCCGCTTGGGCAGCCGAGTCTGGCAGACTGGTCTCATCAAAATCGTCAACGGGGCTTAGGGGGCTTGGCGAATCGAAAGATGAGTCCTGGGAGCTGGCTGGTGGGGCCGAGGTCATGGTGGGAGATTCCTCCCAGTCGGTTTGGCTGGGGAGTCGATCCGCGGAAACTGAGATGGGGGGTGGATCATCCCAGTCGTTTGAAGTGGGATCGAGCGGCAGGCTGTCCCAATCGTCAAAGGGCGGGTTATTTGTTGAATCACTGGCCAACCGACTTAGGCTCCAATGGGACCCTGGGAAAGCACCTGGGGTGAGCCGGGGGGGCGCGGGTGATTAGGGTCCTGGTCTTAGCCCGAGGCTAGGCCTTGGGCTTTTTCTTCTTATCAAAATAATCGGCCAAACGGACCCGAAGCTTTAACATGCTTTTGGTATGAAGTTGACTGATGCGCGATTCGGTGTAACCCATGACTTGGCCAATTTCTTTCATGGTCAGCTCTTCGTGGTAATAAAGGGTGACCACCAGGCGCTCCTTTTCGGAAAGGGCCTCAATGGCCTCGATAAGTATCTGGCGGGCTTCCTGTTGGCCAATGGCCGAAAGGGCGTCGATGGCGTTTTCGTCGGCCAGGATCTCGTAGATATCGACTTGTTCGCGGCCCGAGAGGCTCTCGGAGCGAAAGGCGTCAATGTCGATCATGTTAACGGAGCTGACCTCGTCTAGGAGCTTTAAGAAAGCCGGAACGGTAATGCCCATGGCCTCGGCCGATTCCTCGTCCGTGGGCGGGTGACCAAGTTCCTGCTCCAGGCGGCGGAAAAGTTTTTCCAGCTCGTTGGCCTTCTTTCTGACCGTCCTGGGCACCCAGTCCAGGCTGCGCAGCTCGTCGATCATGGCCCCCTTGATCCTAAACTCGGCGTAGGTCTTAAACATGATGCCCCGATCGGGCTCAAAGCGATCGACCGCGTCGATTAGGCCCAAAACCCCGGCTGACATCAAATCTTCCTTGACTATGTGGCCGGGCAGTCTTGAGGCCAAACGATCGGCCAAATAGCGAATCAGGGGCGAATACTGCTCCACGTATTGGGTTTTTTCGGCCATGGTCAGGCCCCGCCATGAGGCCTTGTCCACTCCGCTTGGGCCATAGGCTTGAGTCTCGGACATTAGTCCACCGCCCGTTCTATGGAAACCAGTCGATTAAGAAAAAGCACCAAACCGCCCACCCCAAAGGATGGGGGCTCGCGGCCGATTAGGTAGCGGGCCAGTTGGGCGATCTTAAGCGAAGCTTCGCTATCTGGGTAGAGAATGAAGAAAGGCTGTTGCCGCCTGACCGAGGCGGGCACGGCCTCATCGTAGGGAATGTAACCGGCCAGATCCAAGGAAACTTGACCAAGGTATTGGCCGGCCACGTTACTCATAAGCTCAAAAACGTCCCGGGCCTCTTTGGCTCCGGCCACCATGTTCGGTAAGAGATAAAAGCCACTCTGCCGATGTTTGGTGCTTAAGGCCTTAATCAAGGCGTAAGCGTCGGTGATGGAGGTTGGTTCATTACTTAGGATAATCAAGTGCTCCTGGGCGATCAAATTAAAGAAAATGACGTTGGGGCCGATGCCGGCGGCCGTGTCGATTAGGAGAAAATCGAGATCGTCTTGCCACTGCTCAAACTCGGCGATGAGCCGGGCTTTTTGGGCCTCGCTGATTTCGTTTAATTCCAGGATGCCGCTAGCCGCTGGCAAGATGTTAATGCCCTTGGGCCCCTTGACGATGATCTCGGAGAGGGCTTTTTGGCCCTTAAGCCAATCGTGGATGGTGGCCTTGGTCCGGATGCCCAGCAAAACGTCGGTATTGGCCAAACCCAGATCGGCGTCCCAGAGGAGCACCTTACGGCCCAGGGAGGCCAGGGCGATGGCCAAGCCCAAAGTGATATTGCTCTTACCCACCCCGCCTTTGCCGCTGGACACGGCGATGACCCGGACCGGCTTATTTTTAACCTTTAGCTTGACCGTGGGCTGTTTCTGACCAGGGGAGCTTTTGGCTTGGCCTGGCTTGGCCTGGCCAGTGGGGCTGGCCTGGCGGGGCTGGGCCTGGGCCGGCTGGGCGTGGGGAGCTTGGGCCTGGGCCGGCTTGGCTTGGCCAGCGTGGGCCTGGGGAGGCTGGGCTGGGGGGGCTTGGGCTTTATTGTCGGGCGAAGATCC
>JAITJP010000006.1 GCA_031278835.1 Deltaproteobacteria bacterium | reverse complement strand
GTTGATGGTCTGGCAAACGCCGGGTGAGTACAGCGATTTTGTGGGGCCGCCTTTTTAGGCTAATCTGGGGCCGAGCTTTGAAAAGCCTTAGCTTTTGGGCTCTGGGCCAATGTCTGGGGCTGAGCTTTGAGGCTCAATTTTCCGTGCGATAAAAACCAGGGATTTTAATAGCCAAAAAAACGAAAAAACTCCAAAAAATCGTGATTAATCGGACTTAAAGGTCCCTTTGAGAGGCGCCAAGCTAAATAGATTTTATTCTTTAAGCAGACCTCTGAAACAAGTCAACTAAAATTCTATATAGTGAATGTTAGTTGACTACGAAAAGTTAATATATACAAGTCTTTATATTAAAGTGAAAATTAATTTAGATTAATAAACTCTAATAAAGTTAGAAAAAAATGCAATAGAATCAAACAGTTTAAACAATCTAAATTATAACCAAAATACTTCTTAAAATAAACAAGGCAACAGATACCTTTTAACTCACCGTTAATAGTGAATTAAAAGAACACTTTAACCTTAGTTAACATCAACCGCGGACGAAGTGGATTTTTTTTTACGGAGTTGAATTATTGTTATTTTGATGAATAGATTTGCTTTGAAGTATGGTGAACTCTGAAAAAAAACTATTACTCTCATTCTAGGGTCAGCCAAAATAGAGTCCCTAAGAGAAAGACAGCTGTGGAGGGTTTGAATTTCATGGATGGGCTAATAATACGTTAAGCCGCCCAGTATGTCAAGCCATATATTTGGGTAAGGAATTTTAGACTCTCAATTAAATGAGGGTAAAAAAATTGAAACTTTCCGAGCCCAAATTAATTTAGGCCAAGGGGAAACTCCGCTGAACTTAATTTTCATCAAGACTCGAGCGAGAGTCCCGCGAGGACATCTGGAAACGGTTAGAATAAAGGAAAGTCCCAAAGAAGAATTTATGGAGGCCACGGACCCTCGCCTAAGGCGCCGCGGTGAGATTGTTTTGAATGTATAGACTATTCTTTCTAAAATGTCAATAAATTTTTTCAGGACCAACGAAAAAATTTTTACCTGAAAAGCCGGTCGCCCGGCCAGTTGAATTAACCTCTTTGGGGGTTATAACTCTCTATGAAGGAAAGTTAATCGGACAGAAAGAACTCCGCTTGATTATAAGATATCAAATTCGGGAAATTTTTTCAAATAAAATTTCGGTAAAGAAAAATTAAGAACAAAATTTAAGTATTAGGCCAATTTTTTAAAAGGCAACCAAATTTAATATCTGTAAAATAGGCGAAATCTGCAATGCGTTTATAAATTTTTTCAATTCTATCTAGGCTCAGGGTGGACAAACGGCTAAAGCTGACCTGGGCCGCCCCGGGCCGCTCCGGGCCAAACTAAGCCAAAGCCGGCTTTGGCCCAGCCTATTTTTGGATCGGCTCACTTATAAAAATTTTTGATTAAAAACTTATTGGGCCCAGGGCTTTTCAGCAAAAAGCCTATTTTTGGCTAAAATGCTTCTTAAGGGGGAAAATTTCCAAGGCCCAGGCGCCCTTGACTTAAGCCAAAAAAATACAATCCTCGGAGCGATCTTTTTTTCTCAACGGGCCAAAAATTCAATCCTCGGAGCGATCTTTTTCCTCGGGATTGTCGAAATTATCGAAATTGTTATCCTCGGAATCGTCAGAAACTTTGTAGCGAATCTTGTCCTTGAAGGGCCCTTGGCCGTTGGAGTCGGCCTTTTGGGGCTCGGCGAAAATTTCCTCGGTCTTGACTTTGGCTTGGGCCAGATCCTTGGGCTGGGCGGGGACTTTTTTAGCCGCCTTAGCCGAGTGATCGCCCAAACCATTCATGATGGAGCGGATCTGATCCTTGGGACCGGGGTAAGAGCTACCAAAAACTTTCCACCAAGGTAACTTTTTTGGCAAAAGGTTATATTGAGACATGGTTTCAATGGCCTTAATTAAAGGCATGATCTGACCCATAATGGCAATGGTAGCCAGATTAAGGCGATGAATCAGTATCCGGCTAATAAAATTCATGACCAGGTTTGAGACATGAAAACTTAGCCAACAGCCCAGCCAAACCAAGGCCACGTTACTGACCCTGACCACGACCGGATAGCCCATCATAAAACCCAGACTGTATAAAAGCATCATCGAGGCCGGGACGGCCATGGTGATGGCCACCAAGCGCAGGATAAGATAGTTTCTCTTGAGCTTGAGCATCTGGGCCACCATGGCCATGATTAAGCCAGCCTTTAAAGACTCGGGTTGAAAGGCGGCCAGGGCCTTTTCGGTCACGATCAAGTTTTGGCCTTGGTAGGTGGGCATGGTCAGCCCAGGACCGAAATTTTGGCAAACCATGAGCTTGCCGCCCTCGTTTTTTTGCCACTTTTCAAAAAAGCCGTGCAGGCCCTCGGGAAACTCTTCCCCGGTCATCTCCCTTAACTTGGCTTTTACTTCCAGATGTTTGGTCACGGCCTCCAAAATGATTAAGGCCCACAAAGACGTGGCGAGGGTAAAGGTCCAGATGATCAACTGGCCGTTATTCATGTTTTGCAAAAGTAGCCAGGAGACCAGCCAGAGATAGAAAAAACCAAAGATCCAATAGGGTAAAACTATGGTCAACTTGGACTTCAGGCTTCTGGTGTCAAGGCCACACTCGGTCCTAAGCCTGGACCTAATGGCCGGGCAGACCGAGACCACCAGGGTAAAAAATATGATCATCGGGGCCAAAAGCAAAAGTTCCAGGGGTTTTTCGCTAAAAGGTCTAACGTAAACGTTGGCCAGCTTGTCGGCCAAGCCCGAGGCCAACAAAAGCAAGGCCGTCAGTTCAACCAGTCGGCTAAGACTAGCTAAAAGAAAATCCAAGGTGGTATAAAGGTTGGATTTTTCTTCAAAATTAGCCTTGGAAAATAGCTTTTTAAACATTAAGCCACCATATAAATTAAATTTTACAGTTAATAATCAACTGGCTATAAGCTAATAGGATTAAAAATTTAGCCCTATTTAGTCATACTATCGAACTAAAAAAAACCATAAGCTATTTTTCCAGAAAAAAAAACAGGCCACAATGACCCAGTGAGCTGGCTTGGCCAAGAGGGCCGGCCCAGCCCGGCCCGGGCCTTGACTTACAAAGTCCCCAGGGCTTAAGGCCTTTTGATAAAAAATACTCAGGCCTATTTTTCGCCCCTGACCTAAAGCCCAGGGCCAATCCTAACCCATTATAACAAGACATTAATTCTTTATAAAGGTTGAAAATTTTTAAAATTTTGTGTCAATTTTAAAAAACGAAATGGGTCAACTTGGCCCCCGAACCGGTCCGGTTTTTCGGATTTTCCCGCCGAGCCTTTTTTGGAGGTCTCAGGTCCTCCCCAAAACTCCCCATAAACGGTCATTTTGGGGCCTGGCAGCCCTTCAAATGGCTTGAAGCGGGTGTTTATGCCAGTTTGGCGGTCAAAGGCCGCCAAGGGGCTATTTGACCCCTTTATGAGCCTGGTGGCTAAAAGGGCCGGACGACTAGGAAAATCACCATCAATTTTGATTTTGGCTTATGGGGTGGCCGTTTCTTAGCGGGCCAATCAAAGCCCGGGGCCGCTTTGCTCATCGGCCTCAGCCTGGGGGGAATTTTCGTCATGCTCATCAAGATTTTTATCTGACGAATAATTGTCCAGATTGTAGAGAGCTATTTTGGTGATTAAGGCCCGGCGGCTTAGTCCCAGAGCTTTGGCGGTTTGGGTCCGGTTACCGCCATTGGCGGCCAGGCTTCGGCCAATCATCTCGGTTTCGGCCAGTTCGGTCAGATTTTTTACGGCTAATTTTAAGTCAGTCCAGTCATTGGGGATACGAACTATGGGGGCCTCCAGGGGCGCCTCATGGCTGGGGTCAAAAGTTTTCGGGGTCAGGTTAAAGGGCAAATCCTCGGGCCGGATAACCGGGCCGTCACTCATGATGGCCGCCTGCTCCACGACGTTTTTTAAGGCCCTAACGTTACCGTTCCAAGTTTGGGAGGCCATGACCCGTAAGGCCGCCGGGGCCATGCGCTTGGGCTGGAGATTATTTTTGGTAACGGCCTGGGCCAAAAAATGGGTGGCCAACATGGGAATGTCTTCGGGTCTCTCCCGAAGGGGCGGCATCCTAAGGCTTATGACGTTTAGGCGATAGTAGAGATCCTCCCTAAAGCGGCCCATGGCCACTTCTTCTTTGAGATTTTTATTGGTGGCAGCCAAAACCCTCAAATCGACCTTTTGGGGCGTGTTTTCGCCTATTTTTTTAACTTCTTCTTCCTGGAGGACCCGCAGTAATTTTACTTGCATTTCCAAAGGCAGTTCACTAACCTCGTCCAAAAAAAGCGTTCCGCCGTCGGCCTCGGCCACCAGCCCGGTTTTGGCCCGATCGGCCCCGGTAAAAGCCCCCTTGACGTGACCAAAAAACTCACTTTCCATGAGGTTTTGCGGGATGGCTCCGCAATTAACGGCCACGAAGGGCCGATCGGCCCTGGGCCCGTTTTGATGAATGGAACGGGCGGCCAGTTCTTTGCCCGTGCCGCTCTCGCCAATAATCAAGACCGTGGCCTTGGTCTCGGCCACTTTGGCGATGATGTCAAAGACCTTGGTAATGGCGGCGCTTTGGCCCAAAAATACGTTGGCGTCGCGCCGTTCGCTGATTTCCCTTTTTAGACGTTTATTTTCGTCCAAAAGGCGCCCGCGCTCCAAGGCTTTTTCCAAAACCAGGACGATTTCTTCTTCGTTAAAGGGTTTGGCGATGTAATCGTAGGCCCCTTCTTTCATGGCCTTTATGGCCGTGTCGATTGAAGCGAAGGCCGTGACCATGATGACCAAGGTGTCCGGCACCTCGGTCCTTAACTGGGCCAACAAGCCCAGGCCGTCCATCCCGGGCATGTTAAGATCGCTAAAAACCACGTCAAAGGTTTCTTTGGCCACCACTCGCAAGGCTTCCTTAGCCGATTCGGCCGTCCGGCAATGATATCCCCTCTTAGTCAGCATGATGGACATGATCTTGCGTATATGTTCTTCATCATCAACAATCAAGATCCGTCCAGGCGCCGTGGCCATGATTTTCTCTCCCTTAGGCGGCTAATCACCAGTTTAAACTTAATTTCACTTAAATAAGTTATTATTGTCCCAAAGCCCTGCCCAGGGCTTTGTTTAAATGAGTTTTTTGGGCTCAGGCCAGCTTGGCCCGGCCAGTTTTTTTAATACAGTTTTTCGGCCTTGGGCCAACGGATGGTAAAGGAGGCCCCGGCCCCCGGGGAGGTGGTCAGCTCCAAGCGGCCATGGGAACTATCGACTATTCGCTGACAAATGGCCAAGCCCAGCCCGGTGCCTTGGCCCGGGCCCTTGGTGGTGAAATAGGGATCAAAAACGCGTTTACGAACCTCGGGGCTCATACCGGGCCCATTATCGGCCAGGCTCATGACCACCCAGCCGGACTCCTGGCTTAGGCCCAAGGTGAAGGTGGGCTCGGGCTGGCTTTGTTCGTTCATGGCCTGGGCGGCGTTCATGGTGATTATTATGACAATCTGGGCCAGATGGTCGCGGTCCAGGGTGACCAGATGGGCTTGGTCAAAACCATGGTCGTAGACGACTCGCATGCGCGAGATGGCTCTCTGACTTTCCAACATGCCCATGATTTTTGGCAAATGCTGACTCAAATCCAAGGTCTCTGACAAGCCTTTTGAAGGCCTTGAGTAATCGAGTAACTCCCGTAAAATTTTTTGAATCCGGCCGGTCTGGTTTAAGATGGCCGTCAAATACTCCAAGCGTTCTTCTTCGCTTTCCACCCCGGCTTCCAAAATTTGGGCGTAGCCGGAGATGGCCGATAAGGGATTGCCGACCTCGTGGGCCACCCCGGCGGCCAAAAGGCCAATGGAAGCCAGTTTTTCGCTGTGCAGGAGCTGCCTTTCCAATTGCCGGCGTTCCGTTAAATCGCTGACCATAAGCATGAAGGTCTGCTGAGAACTGCTGACATTATCGAGGCCCACGCCCGAAGTGGAAATCAAGATGGTCCGCCGTTCCCCGCTGGGGGTAATCAAGATGGCCTCAAGGACACTGTCGGCCGGAGGGGGGCTACTGACTTCCCACTCGGCCAGCCGGGGATCGTTTTCCAAAAAGGCCCTAAATTCTCGGCCCATTAATTCTTCTTTGGTCCAGCCCCACTGCCCGGCCTTGCGATTGGAGTAAGTAACCCGGCCCTGGCCGTCTAGAGTCAAAATGGCGTCATTGGCCGTTTCCAGCAATCTCTCCAGATAATCCGAGGTCTCCCTGGCCCGGCGCTCGGAATCGCTTAGACGAGTGTTGATACGGCTAAGCTCATCGAACAATTGAACGTTTGAAAGGACGGCGCTGGCCTGGTCAGCCATAATGGAAAGCATGTGCTCGTTTTCGCTGGAAAAGGGCTGGGCTTGTGGCTTTGAGAGGACCAGTAAACCCAAAAAACGACCCCTAACCAAAAACGGGGCCAGTAAAATCGTTCTAGGGCTCTCGGGTTCCTGGGCCGTGGGATCGGCCCCCTCTGGGGCCTCGGGCACGGTGATGGGCCCGGTGACCTCGACTTCTTTAAAACCAGGCCCCAAAGAAGCCAAACTCCAAAGACGCCCCTGCCCTTCGGGGTAATATTTAAATTCCTCTCGATCGGTCCAGTAAGAAGCCACCACCCGCAAAACCGAGCGCTCACCATCATTTTCCTTAAGTATCAAGGCCAAGCGATCGGCCACCACCTCGTGGGCCACGGTGACCATTAAAGCCGAGGCCAACGATTCCACGGTCATGGTGGTGCGCAGGGCGTCACCTACCCTCCGAACCAAGGACAGTTCTTCTAATTTTTGGGTATAGCGCTCATAAATTTCGGTTAAAGTGCTTTTATATATGTCAAGTTTAGCCTCAAGATCCTCAAGTCGCGTGGTTTGCATTTGGCACCCCAAAGCTAATGTCTAAGACCCTTAAATACCTAGTAAAGGTCAGGTTAAATCCCAGGATTCCCAATTGGCCCAGCCATAGGCTTTTATGGCCCGGGCTCCTATCTAATAGGCTTAAATATCTAGTAAAGGTCAGGTTAAATCTCAGGATTCCCAATTGGCTAACCTTTGGCTTTTATGGCCCAGGCTCCCATCTAATAGCCTTAAAATTATAGTAAAATTTTTAGATTTGGCCAAATTATTTTCGCTTAACATGGGGCTATCTTAGTTAACATGGTGAAAAATTTAGTAAAAATATTGGATGGCTTAAAAATCTTAAGGCGGCTTGGCAAAATTTTGCGACAGATGAATTTTGTCTAACGAGTTAAAAAATGTAGTAAAAATTGAGACATGATTAGGAATAACTAGATATGTCAATTGCTTAAAGGTTAAGTAGTAAACATATGTAAATTTTAGTAAAAATCAGTTTTTGGCTAAAATTTTTGGCTTACTGGTTAGCTTTAAAAGCAAAGGTGCTGGGTAA
>JAITJP010000457.1 GCA_031278835.1 Deltaproteobacteria bacterium | reverse complement strand
CTCACCTCGGCCTCCAGACCGTAAAGAATTTTCCCGGAGACCCTTTTGGTCGCTGAGACCGAGGCCGCTTTGGAGGCTCAAGATTGGTTCTCGGATAACCCGGATCAGCTTCTGGCGGCTCTAGGCCAGCCCTTTCTACGAGAATATTATTGAACTTAAAGCGCTGACCGGGTGGAAAGAAGCCAAGATTCAGTAGCTTCCTCCAGGTATTGGCTAGTCTTGATGGGATTAAGACCAAAGTAAGGGGGCTAATCCGGGCCAAACCCTTAATGACGAGCATCTTGAAATACCAAGGCCTGGAACTAACCCTTCCCATCCAAGAGGCGATCCTTTAGATTAAGGCCTTTTTAATTCTAAGACCTAAGGCCACCAGGGATTACCTGGACTTGGCCGCCTTGGCCGATCATAGGCTAGCTAAGCTCTCGGCCGTCGCCCTGGGCTCATGGCTAGCCTCTATGCCCAGAAAAGCGGCCAGTCGGCCTCGCCACAGTTGTTGGCCCAATTGTCAAAGGCTTTACCGTACCATTTGGAAAAAGTAGTTTAGGACCATATAAAAAATACTCACTTGAGGTTTCGATTGGGAACCAAAAACCTTGACCTGAAAGCCTTCGAGAATGGCTTGGTAAACGGTCAAATTTGTTTTCGTGCATGTCACCTGAAATGCACTTGATAATCTGGTATGATGAATCTACAATACACAATGGAGGGGTTTACTGTGCGAGAAACAATAAATGTTACTATCCGGCTTGACAGGAGAGTAAAAGAGAACGCCGAAAAGTTATTTGAGAATTTGGGCATGAATTTATCTACTGCGTTCAATATTTTTGCTCGGCAAGCCTTACGTCAGGGAAAAATACCTTTCGAGATTTTCGATCCGTTCTACGGCCAGAAGAATCAAGCGGAATTAAACCGCCGAATCAAAGAAATTGAAGCGGGTAAAAATCTTGCGGCCCATGAGTTGATAGAGGTTGAGGATGAATAAAGTCTGGCATGATCGGGCATGGGACGAATATCTCTATTGGTAGACGCAGGATATGAAAACCTTGGAACGGTCAAGCCTAGTTTGGCCAAATTTTTTTTTTATAGGCCCCACCGGCCGGGAAACTGGCCGGCCGGTGGGGCCTAGGCAAGTCAATGAAAAATAAGCCCAGACTCTCGGGCAGGCTGGGGGAGTGGTTTTGGAGCCCTGGGTTTGGGTATTAATAGATCGCTCTCATAGCTCACTTGGCCCTTTTGATTAACAAAAGAGATAGTCGTCGGGCCGGTACTGTGACTAAGCTCCAGGACAATGAGCCCAAGGCCAGGCTGGACAAGGATCTCCTGGTTGTGGCTATTTGCCCTGGAGATCTGGAGGCTACCGGCTATTTTGGACTCATAGCTGATTATGAGTCTCTCGCAAGACCCGCTGGTTATGGTCCACTCGATTGGTCCCGGCGAGTGGTTGACAGCTTGATCAGCGATAGGCTTGGAAATGATTGGCATGGCCCACTCCTTTCTGGTCCAGGAAATGGCCGGTTGGCTATTTCCTGGACCGTAATTAGTTGTTGAAAACGCTCATGAAATAAAAATGTTCAAGAGCGCGATAAAGGTGTGGTGAAAATTACTTTTAAAGCTATCGGCGGTAAAATTGACCTTTTGCTGATTAATATTAGTTATTTTTCTTACTAGTAATTTTGTTAAATATGTTATTATTTGTTAAAATTTATATTATATATTTATAATTTAGTTTTTAGCAATTAAGCGTTTATTTATTTTGTAATACTGTGATTATTACTATTTTTAGGTACTTTTAGTTATAAAGATTTCTTTAATTAGATTATTAATGATCTAATTAAGTACTATATCGCTTTTACCGCACGATTACGACTATTCCTTCTCTATATCGTTAAGATATATTTCCAGATAAGATGGTTTTTTACCCTTTAACTTCTTCGTTAAAGCAGAATAGCTTTCTATGATTGGATCTATATTGTTAAATTCGTTTTTAGTTTTCTTTTTACGAGCTTTAGTCTCTTCCCTAGCCTGGCTTTCACCGAAAACCTTGGGTAGATAGCCCGTAAGCCAGTCCTTAAGTGAATTAAAGTCCGGAAACTTAATCTCTCTATTCCTTAGCCAATTGTTTATGATAGGGTCTTGACCAGAATAGCTGATCTTTTCAAAGACTTTGACCTTAATTATCTTATGATCACGGATCCAAAAACCAACCTCCGCGGTTTTCGGTAGGCAATCGCAAGGTAATTCTAGATCGAGAAAGTGGATGTCAGCCTTGTTAAGTCTGACTTCCAGGTTTTGATAGGCTAACTCATTGTTTCCTGAAAAAAATTGACGCATAGTAGGCTCCTTTTTTTACCTGTATAAGCAGGTTTTCTGATTTTTACTCTTTTAAGTAAAAATCAATTGAAAATTAAATTTTTGTCTCTTGATAGCGATTATTTATATATTTTTTTAGATAAATATGTTTAATCTTATCTAAATCTACTTTTTTTCTCTGGCCTTCACTAATAGATATACAAGCCAAAAATTAATTTTTTTAGGCCTTGGGCCTTGACGGCAAAAAATTTATTTTCATGGCCGTTTAACCTGGCAAACGGGCCAGAGCTTAAATCCGCCGCTTGGCCTTTTAGCTGGTTACTTATTTTTTTTAACCATTTTTTCTAATATGGCCTAAATTTTTTCAAAAATGGGCGCTTTTCAACTCGTCTCGGCCTAATATTTGGATAAATTATTATCCAAATATTATCGCTTAATTTTTCAGTAGTTAGATGATAGATGTGCGGCTGGAGAAGTCTTGGCCGGGGGCGACAACCAGGAGTGGGTGAATTTTTTTGCCTTGATTTGAAAAAAAATAAAAAACGGCCTGGCGGTAATTTGACCTCTCCCAACTCTTCAAAAACTTGAGCTTCAGCCCCCTCCAAAATGGCCCCATAAACGCCCAAAAAGGGCCCCAGGGGCCTCGCCGGGCCTTGACCCCCACCCCCCCCACCACCACCGCGCCTCAGGCCCGCCAAACCCGCCCCGGCCTCATAGGGCCCTTTAGGCCCGGCGCTCCAAGCACGAGAAATTTTCTGCCCGGCCCCCAGGAAAAACTGCTAAGGTTAGTTTTAAGTTGAAAATTAACACATTATTTTTACTAAATAGAAAATATTCAAGTCTAATAATCTATTATTTAAGCGCGGATAATCGAGTATTAATTCCGGGTCTAAACTCACTCCCCAGCTGACCTAAAGTTTGCTTAAGACCTGGGTCAAAGTTAAAATTTTTAGACTAAATTATTTCTTGTTTTTTGTCGGTAACCGAGTTAAAATGTCAATTAAGGTTTGTCAGCTAACCTAAACCACTAACCTCACCGAAGTCATCCAAGATTTCGCTTTTGGGCTGGGCTCTTTTTAGGTCAAGTCCAAAAATTCGTAAATATCCTGGATATTTTATGGCTAAGGTTAAAAATTCGATCACAACCTGGCTGTTTTTTGGTGGGCTAGAACCAAAGACGCTTTGGTATGGGCTTTTCCTTTAAAGGCGCCCCCAAGAAAAGAAATTTTTATTTTTTTTAACCTTTTGATAATGGTTTTCGCGCCGGCTTTGTCCATACTGTTTTTGACCGATAAAGTCTTTGGCCTGGTTTTGGTTGGCCGCTAGCCGCTTATCCCTCATTTTTTCCCGTGAATTTTTCTCGGGATAGGGTTCTTTTGGTGGCTTATGTTAAAAGACTTTTTATTGGCTCCTGGCCGCTACTTGTGCACTAAATTCTCCGGAAACAAGAGGAAGTCTAGGTTTGTCCCTAAACAGGCTGTCCGCGGACCGGTGGGTTTGGTTTCCTTCATGAGCTGGGCCATGGTGGTTATCTTGGCCATCTTCGCGGTCACGACCTTCGCTTCACCACCGATTGACTTTAAAAAAGTCGAAAGACAAGCGGCTGAGGCTCAGGCCAAAGCCGAGGCGGCCGCCGCCCAAAGCGCCTCGGAGGCCACCCAAACCGCCGCCCTGGCCGATGCCCAAGCCGGAGCCCCAAGTTCCACCGTGACCCAGACCTCCAGCGATCAGGTCACCGGTCAAGTGGCCAATACCGGGCAGGCCCTCCCCAACGCCGCCGGGGATCAAGGCGAGTCGGACCAAACGGCCCAGGCCATCTCCGAAGCTTGGCTGGTCATTGTTGAGTCGATACCCAAAGACAAGCGAGTCGAGGCCGAACAATCCCTGGCCCGTCACAAAAAACGCGGCTTAAATCTTGAAATAGTCGATACCGACGCTTACCCCAGACTCAAGAGCGGCATGTGGACCCTGGCCTCCGGGCCCTACGATACCGAGAAAGAAGCCCGAGCCGCCGCGGCCATCATAAAACCCAAAGTTCGGGACCTCATGGTTAGACGCGGTCTATGATTCATGGATCTTAGTGGGGCAAACAAATAAAAAATGCCCCAGGGACCAAAAAAAACTGGTCCCGGGGGCAAGATTAGCTTAAAATAAAGCTCTATTATTAAGGGCCGACGCTCCCCAGAGCTTAGCCTAAAAATCGCCTTTAAAACGAACGGCGGGCCAAATATCTTTGGTCCTGATTAAAAATCAAGGTGACCTGAAGGTTTGGGTAGGGATTATGTCCGAACTTACCAACGCGCCATTATCAAACCTAAAAACCAAAACCGCTTCTCTTTCGATTTTTTCAAACAGCGTCTTGATAGTCATCAAGCTGATCGCCGGTGTCATGACCGGTTCGGTAGCCATTATCTCGGAAGCCGTTCACTCATTTCTTGATTTGATGGCCTCCTTCATGGCCTGGGCGGCCGTGCGGCTCTCCGATAACCCGCCCGACTATGACCATCCCTTTGGTCACGGCAAGACCGAAAACCTGGCCGCTCTCTTTGAGGCTCTCCTAATCATCGTGGGCGGTATCTACATCGTCAGGGAAGCCATCGAGGGGGTTATTGAGGGCCGCGAACTGCCTGACCTAAAAATAGGCTTGGCGGTCATGTTCCTTTCCGCGGTCATCAATATTTTCATTTCCAGAAGGCTTTTTAAGATTGGTCATGAGACCCAATCTCCGGCTTTGGTGGCCGACGGTTGGCACCTTATGACCGACGTTTACACTTCA
>JAITJP010000362.1 GCA_031278835.1 Deltaproteobacteria bacterium | reverse complement strand
TTGGTCAAAATTTAAAAAGCGAGGTCTTTAAAAAATCCCCAAAACCCAAAGCTCTTACCCACGCCCTTTCCCGAAAAAAAACACCGTTTTTTGGGGCCTGAAGCCCTGGCCAAGAGTTTTAATTTTTTAGCCCTTCCCGAAAAATTCACCGAAGTTTTACCACTGGGCCTTGGTCAAAATTTAAAAAGCGAGGTCTTTAAAAAATCCCCAAAACCCAAAGCTCTTACCCACGCCCTTTCCCAAAAAAAACTTCGTTTTTTGGAGCCCCTGCCCTGGGCAGAGATTTTAAATTTTTAGCCTTTCCCGAAAAACACCGTTTTTTTGAGGCCTGTGACCCTGGCCAGAGTTTTTTAACCAGCGCCCTTACCCGAAAAAAATCACCCTCAATTTTGCCCAAGCCCAGTTTAAAAAGGTCCCAAGAAACTTAGGCCTCAACGGTCGAAAGGGATCGTCAGATGGTCGTAAATAGTTGACTTTCAAAGGCTAGTAAATAATTTCCGATAATTTTACCTGGACCAAACATTGTCTTTACATGGGGTTTTTATAATCCAAATCAAGGACAGACAACCAAAGAGTCATTCCATCAAAATTCCCGTCGCGAGACGGACCAAGGAGATTTCATGCTTGAAATAGAAAATCTTAGCAAAACCTTTGGACCCACCAAGGCCTTAAGCGACGTGAGTTTGAAAGTCAACCGAGGCGAGATGGTGGCTTTGATTGGGGCCTCCGGTTCGGGTAAATCAACCCTTTTAAAGCACGTCTCGGGCCTGGTGGCTGGGGACAAGTGCTCGGGCAGGATTCAGGTTAACGGCCGATGCGTTCAGGCCAAGGGGCAGATCGCCAAAGATATCAGGAAAACCAGAACCGACATCGGGGTGGTTTTTCAGCAGTTCAATTTGGTTGGCCGCCTTTCCGTGGCCACCAATGTTTTGCTTGGCGCCCTGGGCCGGACTCCACTTTGGCGCTCAACCATCGTGGGTTTTAACCAATCGGACAAAAGCCTGGCTTCGGAGGCCTTACTAAAGGTCGGTATTTTGGATAAATACCATCAAAGGGCCTCGACCCTTTCGGGCGGCCAGCAGCAAAGAGCGGCCATCGCCAGGGCCTTGGTTCAAAGGGCCTCAATCATCTTGGCCGACGAGCCCATCGCCTCATTGGATCCGGAGAGCTCGATTCTGGTCATGGAGCTTTTACGAAAACTAAACAAAGAAGAAGGCCTAACCGTTCTGGTCAGCCTGCATCAAGTCGATTACGCCATGAAGTACTGCCCCAGGGCCGTGGCCTTGGGTTTTGGTAAGGTGCTTTACGACGGCCCCAGCGAAGACCTGACCGTGGAAAGAATGAAAAGCATCTACGGGTCCGGCGCGGCCGAGATGTTCGACATAAACAAGATCGCCCCCAAGAGTAAGCCCATCGTGGCCGAGCCGAAACAACAGACCGAAAGCCTAAAAGAACAGTTTTTTCACGCCTAATCCCCGTTTTTTTTCTCTATACAGAAGTCAATTTTCTTCAATCAATTTCCTTTTTTCTACCTCCTCTATAGTTTTATGCGGGAGAAAGGAGCCTTAAATGTGTAAGCGAGTTATTAACTCATCAGCCAAAAAAACCACCCTTTTCAGTAGGTTAGCCGGCCTGTTTGTCCTGGCCGCCACTCTACTTTTGGTCACGAGCTTTGCCGCGACCACCTTGGCCCAAGCCCAGGAAATTAATTTCGGCATCATTTCGACTGAATCCTCACAAAACCTTAGAAAACTCTGGGATCCCTTCCTAGACGACATGCGCAAGTCCACGGGTCTGGACATCAAGGCCTTCTTCGCCTCCGACTATGCCGGCATCATCGAGGGCATGCGTTTTAATAAAGTCCAGTTGGCTTGGTATGGCAACAAATCGGCCATGGAAGCGGTTGACCGGGCCGACGGCGAGGTTTTTATGCAAACCCTGGCCGCCGATGGTTCTCAGGGTTATTACTCACACATCATAGCCAACGTCAACTCGCCCATAAATTCTCTCGAAGACATGTTCAAAGACTCCAAGAACCTCAATTTTGGAAACGGGGATCCCAATTCCACCTCGGGTTTTTTGGTGCCCAGTTATTACGTCTTCGCCGTTAACGGCGTGGATCCCAAAACGGCTTTCAAGAGAATGCTTAGCTCCAATCACGAGAGTAACGCCCTGTCCGTGGCCAACGGCCAAGTGGACGTGGCCACCAACAACAGCGAATCTTTGGATCGTCTTGAGTTGACCGCTCCGGACAAGAGAAAGCAAATCAAAGTCATCTGGACCAGTCCCTTAATCCCCAGCGATCCCTTGGTTTGGCGCAAGGACTTGGATCCGGCCATCAAGAAAAAGATCCAAGACTTTTTATTGTCCTACGGAACCAAGGGCGACGCCAGGGAACAAGAGATTTTGACGGCTTTGCAATGGAAGGGTTTTAAGAACTCGAGTAACGATCAGCTCCTGCCCATCAGGCAACTGGAGCTTTTCAAAGAAAAGAAAACCATCGAAGACCGAGGCAATCTTAATAACGAGCAAAAAACTCGTCTAACCCAAATCGAAAACGAACTGAAAGATTTGGAAACCAAGATGGCCTCTTTGGCTAAATCATAATGGAATTTTTGAGCTTGACCAATAACGACACGGAAACAAAGAAGATGGACCAGACCAAGACTTCCCGCCTCCGGAATGCCAAAAATTGGGTTTACGGCCTAATCATGGTAGCCGTTTTGGTCTGGTCCTTCAGGGGAGCCGAGATCAGGCCAATGGATTTGATCCGGGATTCAAAGAACATGGTCATCTTGGCCAAGGACTTTTTCCCGCCTGATTTCATTGACATCAAGATTTATCTTGAAGAAATGCTGGTAACCCTCCACATCGCCTTATGGGGCACCATCTTCGCTCTTTTCTGCTCGGTGCCCCTAGGCTTAATGAGCTCTGAAAACATCGCCCCTTTCTGGTTACGTCAACCAGTCAGGCGGTTAATGGACGCCTCCCGGGCCGTCAACGAAATGGTTTTTGCCATGATTTTCGTGGTCTGCGTCGGGTTGGGGGCTTTCGCCGGGGTCTTGGCTCTCTGGGTTCACACCACCGGGGTTTTGGCCAAACTCTTTTCCGAAGCCGTGGAGGCCGTGGATTCTCAACCCATCGAGGGTATACGCTCAACCGGGGCCGGTCTCATAGCCGAGATTTGGTTTGGTATTCTTCCCCAAGTTTTCCCCCTATGGATCTCCTTCACCCTTTACCGTTTTGAGAGTAACGTCAGATCGGCCACGGTCGTCGGTATGGTGGGAGCCGGAGGGATCGGTTTTCTCCTAATCGACCTTATCCGAAGCTTTCATTTTAGGGAAACCTTTGCCTGCATGCTGGTCATAATCGTGGCCGTGACCGTCTTTGACATGATCTCGCAAAAACTCCGAAAAATGGTTATCTAACTTTCTCTCCTCCGAGAGCGGATCTCGTCCTCCCGAGATCCACCCCCAAGTCCGGGTTTTCCAAAGCGGCCCGGACTTGGGCTTAAAAAAAACTAAGGCGATACTCGGCTTGGTTTTTTTATTTTGATGATTAAACCAACAAAAAACAAAAACGATTGTGGTCATCAGACACAAATTAGGGAAGTCAAATGTCAGAAAGATTTAGTGTTTACCACGTGCCCAACCCCAAAACGACTCTTTACCAACTAGGTTCGGCCATATTGGGCCGCTGCATTCACACTGGTGGGGCCTTACAGCCGCCCTGGTCAAACCAGGTTTTTTCAAAAATTCCCCCGCACCCTGCCCGGGCGGCCACCTATGGTTTTCACGCCACCATGGTGGCGCCTTTTAGAACCCTTGTTTCGGTGGAGACCCTGACGGCCACCCTCCAAACCCTGGCCGCCAAGAGCCAAGCCATTGATCTGGGCCCTTTGGAAATCACCCTCATGGAACCTGGTTTTCCGGCCCTAACCCCAAAAAACGCCCCCAAGGCCTTATACCAGCTCGAAGAAGGGCTGGTTAAAACCTTCGCTCCCTTGGCTAAACCCATTGAGCCAGACGATCTGGCCAGACGGGAGCCCTTAACCGATCGCCAAAGGGCCCTGGCCAAAAAATGGGGTTACCCTTACGTTCTCGATGAGTTTAGATACCACCTGACCCTGGGCGATAACCTGGCTGAAAACCCTCAAGGCCCAACCCTGGAAAGGATAACTTTTCTCGATCTCATTCACTCGGTTTTGGATGACCAAATCACCTCCCCGCTTCCCTTGGACAGCCTGTGTCTTTGCCGTCAAGGCCTGACCGGCGGGCCCTTTACGGTCATCTTTACGGCTAACCTTCAAGTGGATCCAAAAACCCGCCCCCTTGACTTAGGCCATTCGCTAAAGTTCGATCATGATCAAAATTTCAGCCCCGATCGCCACAATAACCCCATGCGGGGCGGCTTATCGGGTAACTACCTACATGAGCTCAAATAAGCGTCACCCTTCAAAATCCATGACAAAAAAAATGATTTGCTGAATTAAAACTGGCCCATGACGGAATAAACAAAA
>JAITJP010000352.1 GCA_031278835.1 Deltaproteobacteria bacterium | reverse complement strand
TTTTTTCAGTTTTTAATCATGGGTTTTTCCGAGACGGGGCAGTCTTAAACTAATAAAACGGGAATAGGGGTGAAAAACGGCTCCGCATAAAACTAACTTATTTCAGGCCAAAAGCCATTTCGGCTTTTATTTGGGCCCGGAAAAAAAATAGCTCTAAAAAGCTAATTTAAAATTTCAAAAGTTTTTACTTAAAAAATTAAAAAAAAACTTGGTTGATAAAAAATTATTGCCAGGCCCAAAGCCCCAACCGTGGATTTATTTAGCCTGAGAAAAAATTATTTAACCTAAAACCGGAGTCAAAAAATAAAAGTAAAATTTGGCCGAAAAAAAATTACATAAAAAACTTGGCCAGGGTAAAATCCAATCAAGGGCTTATTTGGTCTTGGAAAAAAAATACCCCGAAAAACCCTAGTTTAAAATTTTAAGTTTTTACTTAAAAAAATCGAAAATAAAAAAACTTGACCGAAAAAATCCAGTAAAAATCCTAACCAGAGCCAAAGCCAAAACCGGCCTGGTTTGGCCGGGAATTAAAATTTTTATTAAAAATCGTCCTGAGCTATTTTGCAAAAACAATTGCCCATAGGAATTGAAATTTCAGGCGGGCCAAGTATTTTTTTTTAAACATCAATCCCTGGAGTAAGAACTTGAAGAAAAAAGGGCGCGGTCATTATTGTCACCAATGCGGACGGTATAGGCCTAACCAGAAATTTACGGGACAGGGGCATAAAAAACACCTCTGTAAGGATTGTCTCCAGGAGCTAAAAAAACAGGCCAAACTAAAAAATGATACTCATGTTGTTGACCAAAAGGTCAGCTGGACTGATTTGATTGGCCAAAATGATTTTAAGCCAGCCGTAGATAGTAGTGGGTTTTTTGATGATGATGAGGCCTGTATTAATGACCAAGACTTGGAGGGCCTTTGGTTTTTTGATGACGAGGAGGAGGTCAAATGGTTTTTTGACAAAGAAGTTTATGGGAGCAGGCCTTTTGAACAAAACTTAGATGAGCCTCCGTTTTGTTGTGAAAAGGCTTATGAAATAAGCTTTTTTGACCAAGGGGCCTTTATTATCCCAGCCTTCGATGAAAGCCAGTTTAACTGGACCTCCTTTGACCATTTAGAGATGGGCCTACTGCCATTTATTGAAATTAAGCGGGGCTTGAAGTTTGATGAGCCATCAAAGGCTGATTCGGGTCAATTTGATAAGGGCCTATATGGGGATGACCCCTATGCTGGCTGGCTATTTCTTTTGGGCGAAAATGAGGCCTGGCTTGATTTTGAATCCCCGGAGCCAAAACCTTCTAAAGCCAAAAAGAAAAAGAAACAAAAAAGGGCCAAAAAAACCAAATAAACTAAATTTTTTCTAGTAAGCTAGGTCTATAAAAAAATTGGATTTATGGCTTGCCGTATTTTGACGATTGTTGTATAGTCAGTTTCAGGAAAGGTTTATGGTACGTTTTGATCAGTACTTTGATTCTATTCGAAAAGTGGTCTTGTAAGTAAATACCCTTTGGGATCGTAAGTTATAAATAAAGTTATATATGTACCATAGTTATTATAGCTTTTATTATGATATATAAGTTTAAATCATCAAATGAGACATATTTATCTGACAATAGTGGCCTGGTAACCTATCAGTTATCAATCCTTGACCTGCCAGATAAATCACCATTAAGCCAAGAAGACTTAGATAAGTATACTAAATTAATTCCCGAAACAGCGCTATTTACAAATAAACTATTTAGCGGCACTATTACGAACAATCAATTGGCTAATAAGATATTAAAAAGTTACAATATTGATTTGTACAGATTTTATTTTGTCAGGTTAAAAATTTTCTTGTATCTTAGCATAGTTATCCATAATATCCAACCGGATTTTTCAAAAATTCATTCTTCTCTAATACCCACCTTTAGGGAAATTGAGCTGATTGAAAAAAATAAAGAGGCCATATTAGAGGCTCATGAAAAATATCGGGCCAATAAAGAAAATCATGGCTAGTAGCTGGGCCTCTTTTTAAAGGGCCCTGGCCCGGGTGCTTTTTAATTCACCTTGGCCCGGGATTTTTTTGGCCTAAGGCTGGTTAGGCTGACATTCTTAACTTAGCCCTTAACAAAATAAGGGCCAAGGCGGCCCAGGCCAATGGAGCGGGAAAAAAGGCTAAATAAATTGGGCCATTGGCTTAAAAAAAGTTTTTTATTTAATGAATTTTTGAGTTTTAACAAATTTACTTTAAAAAAATAGGCCTCTCTTTTTTCCGGCCAAAAGGGCTGGAATTTTAAGAGAGGCCTATTATTTTGGGCCAAAAGAAAATTTAAGTTAGCCTTTAATTATGGTGTTCTTTCATAAAACGCGGTACTGAATTGTCTGACTTGTATTGGCTCAGGAAATTGAAATTAAAAATGCTCTCATAGCCCTGGCTGGTTAGGAGGGCGTCTACGCCGCCTAGATGGTACAGGAAATAGCCGTAAACAATAAACAAGTCTGAAAGTAGCTTCAAATCATGGCTTTGGATACAAATATTGGGATCATCTTTGGCTAGGTCCTGATCGTTAAGGCTGGCCAGGTAGGTCTTGAGCTTGGTCAGAGCGGCCTTGAAAAAATCCCTTAAGGCGTCTTTGGTAAGCGGGCTGGTGCCGACCACTTCCAAGTCGGCCACTTTTAGGGTCAGACCGTCGGGTAAGGGCAAGCTTTGGCCCAGCTTAAAAAAATTGACCGAATTACAGCAGTGGGCCAGGCGCTGCCAGATTGGCCAGTTTCCGGCTTTTTCGGTCCAAAGATGGTCGGGACAATGGTTAATCAGTTTCTCGATCAGGGCAGCCGATTCGGTCATGGCTGAGGACAGGGATTCAACCGTGGAGCGAGTCATGATGGGTCTCTAAAACTTTTGGAGTAAATGGAATTTACTCCAAAAGTTTGGGGGTCTAAGCTTTTAAAAAATGCCAGGATGGCCCTGACTTCTAAGGGCGGCGTCGGCGTTCCCCAAATGGTAAAGGTAATGACCGGACAGCATGTTCAGGGTTTTGATGATGGACCAGTCCAGGCCCATGGGTTTCAGATGCGCGGTTTCTTTGGGCAGGTCGTCATCATTGAGGGTAGCCAGGTAGCCATCGAGCTTGGCCTGGGCGGCTTTAAAAAATTCCCTCATGGCGCTTCTGGCCAGCGGCTCGGTTCCGACCACTTCAAAGTTAGCCACCGCCTCGGTCAGGCCCTGGGGCAGCGGTAAGGGTTGGCCGGGCAGAAAAAAATTGGCCGTGTTACAACAATGGGCCACGTGTTGCCAGATGGGCCACTTGCCGGCCTTTTCAACCCAAAGATTGTCGGGACAATCGTCCATCAGTTTGTAGATAAAGTTGGCGGCATCGGCGATGGCCAAAGCCAGGGATTCAACCGTGACACGGGACATAATATACTCTCCTTTTGATGACCATGGTTAAGGATAAAGGGCCGAATTTAAAGTAAAAAATATCGGCCTGAGATTTGGGTGAAATTGTTTGGCTTTACCAATTTTCGGTAAAATCAGGCCAAATTTCAGCCAAAGGAATTTATAAAACTTTGTAAAAAAACTTAGCCCTAAGCTTGGCCTTAATTTTGTTTTTTCTCAAGTTCGGCCAGTCTTTCTCTGCCCTCCAAGTTTCCGTTTTTTATGGCCAGTCTATACCACTTCACGGCTTCTTTTTCGTCTTGGGGCACCAGATCTCCGGTATCGTATAGGTAACCCAGATTATACATGCACCTGGCGTCTCCCTGCTCGGCGCCCA
>JAITJP010000268.1 GCA_031278835.1 Deltaproteobacteria bacterium | reverse complement strand
TTTCCGGTCAGGATCCAAGGCAAAAACATTTCCGAGCAGACTTTGGAGAGCGTTTGTCTCTTCTTTCTGGTATACTTTCTAACGATGGCCATCTGCACCTTGATCGTGACGGCCACCGGTCTTGACATCATGACGGCTTTTTCTTCCTCGGCCAGCGCCCTGGCCAACGTTGGCCCTTCGCTGGGACTGGTCGGGGCCACCGGCACCTACGCCGCTTTTCCCCCGGTGGCCAAAGCCGCCTTGTGCCTGTGCATGCTTTTGGGCAGACTGGAATTTTACAGCTTTTTGGTGATTTTTTTCCCCGAGTTTTGGAGACGTTGATTTTTGGCCAACCAGTATCTAGATCGTAAATTCAATAAACTGCCCGAGGATTTTGGCCTCACCGCCGGAACCCGCGTTCACCTAATCGGCGTGGGCGGCGTGGCCATGGCCTCTTTGGCCGGCCTATTGAGCGAAGCCGGCTGTCAGGTGACCGGTTCGGATCTGGATGTCTACTCCCCGACCAAGGAGATCCTTGAGTCCATTGACCTAATACCCCTAAAGGGTTACGGCCCGGAGACCTTGGCCCAGGGCGCTGATCTGGTGGTGGTCGGAAACGTGGTTAGGGCCGATTTTCCAGTCATTAAGGAACTTAAGCGCCTAAAAATCCCCTATCTCTCGCTGCCCCAGACCCTGGAAAAATTTTTTCTAAACCAAAGCCTCAACTTCGTGGTGGCCGGCTGCCACGGGAAAACCGGTTTAACCAATCTCATGGCCCTTTTGTTTAAAAAAGGCCACTTGCCCTCGGGCCGTTTCATTGGCGGGGATAGCTTGGATTTTTCCAAACCCTGGGGCGCCCCGCCTCCGGGTGGGCTGATGGCCATCGAGGGTGACGAATACGACTGCGCTTTTTTTGAAAAAAAGCCTAAATTTCTCCACTATCGGCCCAGCGTAACCGTTTTGACTTCGGTTGACTACGATCACGCCGATATCTACCCCAATCACCAAGCCCTTAAGCGCGCCTACAAAAAACTCATGGCCGCCATGCCGCCCCAGGGCCTGGTTATCCATAATGGCGATGACCCCGAGGTCGCCAAGATGGCCGCCAAGGCCCCCTGCCAAACTCTTTCCTACGGACTTAAGCCCGATTGCGACATCCTGGTCTCTGACCTTAAAACCCACGGCCTGTCCATCAAGTTTACCCTAAGCGGCCCGGGCCTAACCAGGGCGGCCAAGCAAGCCGCCACCTTAAGGGGCCAGGCCGCTGGCCAAAAGCCCCCAAAAGCGCCCAAGACCACCAAGGCCTCGAAAGGCTCCAAAGCCCCAATCATTGAGCCCATCACGATTACCTTACCCAAGCCGGGAGTTCATAACGCCTTAAACACGGCCGCCGCCGTGGCTTGCTTTCTGGCCGGCGGGGGCGATCCAGCCAAGGTGCCCGGCATACTGGCCGATCTGAAGGGCGTTCGGAGACGCCAGGAAGCCTTGATTCACCGGGAAGGCATCACCCTAATCGACGATTTCGCCCACCACCCCAAGGCCGTGGCCTGTACTTTGACCGCTTTACGGGCCGGTTATCCGGGCCGGCGTATTTTGGCCGCCTTTGAGCCCAGAAGCAACACCTCCCGCCGGGCCGTTTTCCAAAACGACTATGTCAAGAGCCTACGCCTGGCCAATGTGGTCTTTTTGTCCGCGGTCAACAATCCCGAAAAGGCCCCGCCGGGCGATCGCCTGGACGTTCATAAACTGGCCAAGGAGGTCGGTCAATGCCTGGTCTTTGACGAGGCCGAGACCCTGGGCGAGGCCCTTTTGGGGGAAATCAAAAGCGGCGACATGATCGTGGTCATGTCCAATGGTGATTTTGGCGGCCTGGCTAAAAGCCTCCAAAACCGCCTGGAACTCTACCTGGAGGAAGGGCGTTTTTCCGACAGTTGGCTGTGCGCCTGCGCCTGCCTGGCCCAGGCCCCGCTTTTACCCCTAAAACCGCGTACCCTCCTCGCCCCGGACCAGGTGGCTGGCTATAAATTTAACAACCCCGACTTACTGCGGGTGGCCCTGACCCATCGCTCCATCCTGGGAGCCAAACCCGGTCAAAGCAAAGACTCCCCTGAGGCCGACAAAGTCCTGCCGGCCAAATACCAAGCCGGTCACCAAGCCCCTTTCCAAATCGACCTGGAAAAGGACAATCAGAGACTGGAGTTTTTAGGCGACGCGGTTTTGGACCTAATAGTGGCCGAATTGCTGTTTATGTCTGAGTCCCGCAAAAACGAAGGCGACATGACCCGTTCGCGCTCCTGCCTGGTTTGCGAGGCCCGTTTGGCCGAGGTGGCCAGGGGCCTGGATCTGGGTTTTCGTTTAATCATGGCCCCGGGCGAACAATACTCGGGCGGCCGGGAAAGACCCTCGGTCTTGGCCGACGCCATGGAAGCCGTGCTGGGGGCCATTTACCTGGACGGCGGTTACCAAAAGGCCTTTGAGTTGGTTGAAAAACTCTGGGAGGCTTACGTTGACGAGAGTTTTACCAAAATCGAAGACCACAAGTCCAAACTCCAAGAGTTTACCCAAAAACTAAAACTCGGTCAGCCCAAGTACTCAATGCTTTCCGTGACCGGCCCCTCCCATAACCAAACCTTTACCATGAGCGTGGGCATATTGAATCTCAAGGCCTCGGCCTCGGGCTCGACCAAAAAAATGGCCGGCCAACGGGCGGCCCGGGAACTTTATCGCCTTTTGGTCGAGCGTTACCCTGAAAACGACAAACAATAGGCCTAGCCCCATGAGCTCCGTTCCCAAAAAAACTCCCCGCCCCAAGGAAGACCTGGCCGCTCCCGAAAAAGCCCCCGGGGCCCCAGGCCCCGAGGCCCCAGGCCCCGAGGCTCCCAGCCCCCACAAGGCCGGATTCGTGGCCATCATCGGGGCCCCCAATGCCGGCAAATCGACTTTGATGAATCACTATCTAGGCCAAAAGGTGGCCATAGTCAGTTCCAAGCCTCAAACCACCAGACACAAGATCCTGGGCGTTTTGACCGAAGCCCAGGCCCAAATCGTTTTTTGGGATACCCCGGGCCTGCACGATTCCAACAAAACCCTAAACCAAGAAATGGTCTCCAAGGCCCTTTCGGCCCTGGCCGACTCCGACCTTTGCCTCTTTTTAGTCGATGGGGAAAGGCGCGACTCGGCTCACCAAAAAGCCCTCCAAACCGTCCAGGCCAGAAAGGACATGCCCCTAATCGTGGCCATAAACAAGGCCGATCTAATCGAGCCCCATAAACTCCCCAATCTAATGGCCCAGCTCCAAGACTCCCTGGCTCCCGACCGTATCCTGGCCGTTTCGGCCAAAACCGGCCGCGGGTTAAAAAAATTAAAAAAAACCCTTATTTCCTTTTTGCCCAACTCGGCCCCCCTCTATGACGAGGATACCTTAACCGATCAAACCCTACGGGCCATAACCGCTGAGTACGTCCGCGAGGCCATCTTTGAACTGACTCACCAAGAAATCCCTTACTCCACGGCCGTGACCGTTGACCAGTTCCAGGAACCCCAGCCCGACCAGCCTAAGCCCCTCTACCGCCTGGCCGTAACCGTGCACGTTGAGCGCGATTCCCAGAAAAAAATCATGATTGGCCGAGGCGGTCAAACCCTCAAACACATAGGTCAAAAAGCCCGCCTGGGCCTCGAATCATTCCTCGAGGCCAAAGTCTTCCTTTCCATTTTTGTCCGCATAACCGACAATTGGACCGAGGATCGCCGCACCTTGGCAGACTTTGGCTACCTGGATCCCAAGGAAAAATCTTAAGCCCATGGGGCCGGGGCTAAGCTTATTTGCCTGGCTTGGATTTTTTTAGACAAAAATGGCCTCACTTTTTTTTACAAAAAAGGTCTTATCGGGTAAGGATTTTGGTCAGATTACCTAGGGGTAGGGGAGAGCCAAGTTTACAAATTTTAAGCTTGACCGGAGCGAATAATTTTAGGCCTTTTGGCTTTTTTGTTGCCCAGTAATTGGCGCCATGATGGTTGGTTTTTTGGTTTTTTCGAAAAAAAAATCTTAATCTAAAAGTTAGTTTTTTAAAAAAATATCCCACGAAATGTTGGGTGAGTTTTTTGGTTTTTCGAAAAAAATTGACCAAAAATTGTTTTGATTTTTTTCGATTTTAGTGAAAAAAATTCTTGATCTAAAAGTTAGTTTTTTTGAAAAAATCACCTTTATATGGTTTGGTTGATTATTAGTTTTTCAAAAAAAAATCGCCATTAAATCGATTGGATTTTTGATTTTTTAGCTAAAAATCTCTCTCGTTTTTTATTAAAAAAAGGCCTTTTCTGGTAAAGATTTTAGAGAGTCGTGTTTGTTTTTTTTTGGATTTTTGTTTGGGTA
>JAITJP010000295.1 GCA_031278835.1 Deltaproteobacteria bacterium | reverse complement strand
CTCTTGGCCCCAATGGCCCCTAAAAAAGCCCCTGACCATTGAAAGGGGACTTTTAGCCCCGTTCTGGCTTTTTATTTTTTTATATTTCTTGGCCTTTGGCGCCTTGGTTGGCCCCTGATAAAAAAATCAACTCACCGGAAAAAGCCGATCCCAGGCCGGGCCCAGCCCCAAATCTCTTTACGGACCCAGGCCGGGCCCCCCAAAAAAAAATTACGGCCTTGAGCGGCCCGAGAGGACCACATCAAGGCCGATAGTCTTGTTTCAAAGCCTATTGGTGATTTTGTATTTTTGTGATTTTCTAGTTTTCTAAATTTCTAATTTAGTTGGCCAGGGGCGGGGCCGAGGGCTGGGATCTTTTCCTTTTTTTGAGGTGAATCATTAGGGCCGAAATTGAAGCCGGGGTAATGCCCCTGAGGCGGGCGGCCTGACCCAGGGAGGTGGGCTTTTTTTTGCTTAAGGCCTCGATGGCTTCATTGGTAAGGCCCTGGACTTGATGGTAATTAAGATTAGTGGGCAGTTCTTGGTTTTCCCGCTGGCTTTGTTTTCTCATCTCCGTTTCTTGGCGCTTTAGGTAACCGGAAAATTTAATTTCCGTTTCCAGGGTCAGGGCCGCCGTGGAGGGGATATCGGCCAGGCCTTCGACCAGGCCAAAGAGATGATTGATTTTAAGGCCCGGCCTACGCAAAAATTCCTCAAAGGTTATTGATCCTGAAAGGGCCAGGTCTTTTTCTTGAAGATCGTGGTTGGCCTTAAGGCTTTGGGCGGCCTGGGGGCTTATCCTTTTTTCGGCCAAAATTTTTTGAAATCTCTCGATACTCTCGATTTTTTCCCGCAGAAGTTTTCGCCTCTGGGGGTCCAATAAACCAATGGAATCGGCCAAGGGCGAGAGCCGCAGATCGGAATTATCCTCGCGTAAACTTAAACGCCATTCGGCCCGGCTGGTAAACATGCGGTAAGGTTCGCTTACCCCAGAAACGGTTAAATCGTCCAACATAACTCCCAAAAGCGCCTGATCTCGACCTAGTCTAAAGGGCTCTCGGCCCGAGGCTCGTAAGGCCGCCCCGACCCCGGCCCAAAGGCCTTGACTGGCCGCTTCTTCGTAACCGCTGGTCCCGTTTATTTGCCCGGCCATGAATAGGCCCTTAACCAGGCGAGACTCCAGGGTGGGTTCCAAGTCGGTGGGATCGGAAATATCGTACTCAATGGCGTAGCCAGGCCTGGCCACGATGGTATTTTCCAAGCCCTCAATGGTATTTATGAGTTTTTGCTGAACCTCGGGAGCAAGGCCGGTGGGCAGCCCGCTTGGATAAACCAGATCCGGACCATCCGGCTCCAAAAAAACGTAATGACGTTGCCGGTGGGGAAACCTCATGACCTTGTCTTCCAGAGACGGGCAATAACGAGGTCCGGCGTTTACCGGGTTTTCGGCGTAAATGATTGAGCTTCGGACGTTTTCCAAGACGACTTGGTGGGTTTTTTGGTTAGTATAAGTCAAATAGCAACAAGCCACATTAATGGGGGCCGGGCTTAGGACGGAAAAAGGCCTGGCCTCGGGATCCCCGGGTTGAACGGCTAAACCTTGAACCTTAACCGTGTCGGCTTTGAGTCTGGGGGCGGTGGAAGTTGAAAGCCTGACAATTTTATGCCCAAGTTCCAACAAACTGGGCTTAATCAAAGTGGCCGGGGCTTCACCCACCCGGCCCCCGGGCGTGGCTTTAAGGCCATGATAGATTTGCCCGTTCCAAAAGGTTCCGCCGGTTAAGACCACGGCCCCGGTGGCGTACTCACGGCCGCCATCCAAAATTATGCCGACCACTTGACCACTGGCCACCAAAATCTCCTTGGCTTCACCTTCCATGATGGTCAGATTATCGACCTCGGCCGCGAACTCCTGGGCTAACCTACTATAGGTACTTCTATCGACCAAATTTCTGGTGGCCCTGGCCGCCGGTCCCTTGGTTTCGCCCAATACTCGGCACTGTATGGCCGCCCGATCGGCCCCCAAGGAAGCGTAGCCGCCCAGGGCGTCAATCTCCCTTAACAAGCCCCCTTTGGCCGGACCGCCAAAAGCCGGATTGCAGGAAAGGACCCCCACGCTCTTAGGATTTAAGGTCACCAGCAGGGTTCTCTGGCCCAGCCTGGCCGAAGCCAAGGCCGCTTCAAGGCCGCTATGGCCCCCGCCGACCACGGTTACGTCAAAAAGCACTTTAAAAGCATCCCTTTAAATAGACTAGGGCTGACCATTAAAATCAAAGGTCGCCAAAAATAAAGCCCACTATACAGACCAAAGCCGAGGATTTCAATACCAAGCTCAATTGACTGGCCCTTTTAAAAATAAAAGCCCGGCCTTAACCATGACCCCAAGTTAAAAAAAACAAGTTTAGGCCCGCCCCCCAAAAAAAACCAAAATTTCTCTAAGCCAATCCGCCCCAACCCTCTGGCCTTGCCAAACGGCCCTATGGCCCCTCAGAGGGCTTCGGCCCCGGCCCGGCCCCAACCCCACATATTTGCCCGCCAAAGGCCGCCACGGGGCTATTTTGCCCGTTAACGGGCCTATCCGCGACCCAGGTGAGCTCTCAATTTTTTAGTCCTCTCAACTTGCCGAGAACCTTTTTTTTGTCCCTAAACGGATACGGTTCAACGAGCAAAAACTTATATTTGCCAAAAAACTCTAAAAATTCCATTGGCTAGATCAAGAAATCTAAATCAATTTTTAAATTTCCAAGGTATTTTTTTAAATTCTAAAAATTTCCTAAAAATTCTAACCTATTTTTTTTAATTCTAGAAATTTCTAAAAAATTCCAAGGTATTTTTTTATATTCTACAAATTTCCTAAAATTTCCAAAAAATTGAACAGGCTAAAATGTTTTGCCCCGAAATCGACCCTTTGGGAGGTCTAAATCGGGACAAAAGCTTGTTACTGGGAAGTTAAGTGTGGAGTATTTTTTTCAAGGCGGATAGACGCCG
>JAITJP010000267.1 GCA_031278835.1 Deltaproteobacteria bacterium | reverse complement strand
TAACCTTATTGTTTCCATATAATTACTTGATTTTAGCTATTCGCGCCTAAACAATTGATAATGGGCCATGAGGCTCAGGCCCTAAGCTTATTATTTCACTAAAATCGCTTGATTTTAGCCCAAGTCTTGGCCGCGGGGTCAGTCGGAAGGGTAGGGCAGCCAAATGGAGCGGTTAATTTGCTGAGCTGGCCCTGGGCTATTAGGCCAAGCTGGGCGAGGCTAATAGGGGGCCGGGGCTTTTAGAGGCTTCTAGGCTTGCTGGTGGGGCTGATCAGAAAGGGGCTAGCTCAGGGCAATTGGCCTAAAAAAACCCGGCCAGGGCCTCATATGAGGGCCTAGCCGGGCTGTTTAGCTTAACTCCCTGGTGGGATGGGAGAGGCGATTTTTAGTTGTCGATGGTGCAGGCCCTGAGCTCGCGGCTCCGGCTGGGATGGCGGAGTTTGGCGATGGCCTTGGCCTCGATTTGACGGATGCGCTCCCGGGTGACGTTAAAGATCTTGCCCACGTCTTCGAGGGTCCCGTCGGTGGGTTTGCCGATGCCAAAGCGGAGCCTGAGGACCTCGGCCTCCCTGGGGGTCAGGGTGGCCAGGGCCTTGTGGACCTGGGTGGTCAGGTCCAGGGTCATGACGGCCGTGGAGGGGCTGACACTCTCGCTGTCGGCGATGAAGTCGACCAGGCTGGTGTCCTCGTCATCCCCAACCGGGGTTTCGAGGCTAATGGGCTCCTTGGAGATCTTGAGGACCTTGCGGACCTTCTCCAAAGGCATGTCCATCTTCTCGGCGATCTCTTCGGGGGTGGGCTCGTGGCCCAGCTCCTGGAGGAGATACCTGGAAGTCCTGACCAGCTTATTGATGGTCTCGATCATGTGGACCGGGATACGGATGGTCCGGGCTTGATCGGCGATGGCCCTGGTTATGGCTTGCCGAATCCACCAGGTGGCGTAAGTGGAGAACTTGTAGCCGCGCTGGTATTCGAACTTGTCCACGGCCCGCATCAGGCCAATGTTGCCTTCCTGAATGAGATCCAGGAACTGGAGGCCCCGGTTGGTGTGCTTTTTGGCAATCGAGACAACCAGCCTGAGGTTGGCCTCGATTAGGTGCTTTTTGGCTTCACTGGTGGTGCGCTCACCATCCTCGATGGTCTTGATGATGGAGCGGAGCTCCTCGGGGGTCATCTTGCATTTCTGCTCAATGTCCTTGAGCTCTTTGGCGCAAACGATGGCCTTGCGGGAGAGCTCCTCAACCTTTTCCTTGGACAGGTTTAAGGCTTTAAGGCGCCTGGCGCAGGATTTGGGATCAGCCTTTAGCTTTTGCCAAAACTCCTCAATGCCGGCGGCGTTCCTGGCCTTAAGGGTGACCAAATAGTCCTTAAGGTTGGCGTTACAGGTGGTGTATTTCTGCTCCCACTCGCGCAGCTTAGCCACCATGTTGTCAAACTGACGCTTGACCAGCTTGAGCTTTTGGACCAGGTCCTCGATATCGCACTGGCTGCGGGCCATCTTCTCGGTATGGCTCTTTAGACGCTCCTTGGTGGGCGTGGTCTTTTCATTCTCAAAGCGCTTAACGGCCCGAGCTTGGAGCTGGAAAAGCTGCTCGATCTTCTTGAGTTCGTTGACCACCACTTCGCGGCGCTTGATGGTGTCAGTGGCGTTGGCATTGACTTCGTCGTCATCGTCGGCGTCCTTGACCACGTCTTTGAGCCGGATCTCGTCGGCCTCGAGCATCTTCCTAAGGTTGATGATGCTGTCCAAACCAACCGGGGTTTTCATGATTGAGTTGATGATCTCCTTCTCACCAAACTCGATTCTCTTGGCTATCTTCACCTCTTCTTCGCGGCTTAAAAGGTTGACCTGGCCCATCTCCCTAAGATACATCTTGACCAGATCGGCTACCCTAAAGTCGCTTTCGACGTCATACTTTTGGTCGGGGATATGATCGCCCTTGAAGTCGTCAAACTTCTTGGAGCTGTCATAATCCAAATCATCGATGGTGTGGCCTTCGGAATCGACCAAGTTGGCCACGACTTCGGCCAGCGGGTTACTTACGCCATAATGGTCGGAAGTCATGGCGTCGCTGAGATCGGCGTAGTCGAGGCTTTCGTGATCTTTTGTTAGAAAGGTTAAGTTGGCGTTATAAGAGTCCACAGCCATGTAAGGCAACCTCCCTTTAGTGGTCAGATGACCACCAAGTTGCTATTTTTTGAAATCGTTAAAATAATAGACCAAGAGTGAAGCTACCGAGTTAGACAATCAAAACGAAATATCGGAAGGGGTGGCATTTTTAAAGGCCGCGACCTAAGCTAGGCTTGGGTCATTTTCCGGGCCTTGACTCCACAAATTTTTTATGGTTTACTGGTTTCTCACCAAATAGAGCGGACCAAACAATGGTCCAAACTCCATGGTTCAAAAAGATCCAGTCTACGGTCAGCCCTTAAGATTTTTCGTTTGAAAGCCTCATCAAAACGAAGGGCTAGCCCCTCGTCCTGAGGTTAGAAGTGGAGAAAAAGAGGCAAAAATAGCCCTTGGTTCGGGTCGAGTCTCAAATCAGCCTTTCTTTAAAGGCCAACTCAAGAAACTTCGAGAACCAAAAGCGATTAAGCCACGAATGGAAGCCTCTGATTATTCGCGTTTCGATCGGCCAGACTCCAAATTAACCTTTTAGCTTGGCACTAAAGGGTTTGGGGTTACCGGTTATGGGCTAGCTTACGGCCATAGTTCAAAGATGCCGGGTTGACCATGATGTCGAAGTGACCAAAAATGGTCGGTTGACTTATCTTGTCGGTTGACCTAAGGTTAAGACATCTATTTGAGTCAAGACCCCTGAAATGACTTATGGCTGGTAGCCCCTTGACACGCGCTCGCTTTGGCGTTATATTTGACCAAGCTCTCCAAGACCGCCTGAACGAACTTGACAATTGGCCGGCCAGCTTAAACGCGACACATGCCAATCAAATCAATTATAACACATTCTTTTTAAATGTCAAGGGCCATAAAAAAATTTTTTTTGACTTTTTTTTGTCAATAAAAACGCGATTTTATCTCATGGCCCTTTTTTAGCCTCGGCTTCTTAAAGACTTTTATTGTCCTAAAACCGCCCTTTTATTAACAAAACCCCTCCCCAAACCCTCAATTTCAATCTTAACCCGGCAAATCACGGTCCGCTCTGGTTTATGGGCTCTTCTTTCCTCAAGATTATCAACTTTTAGTCACCACCAAAGCCCCCATCTGGGCCTTTTTCCGGGCCACTAAAAGCTGGGCGGCCCTGGCTTAGCCTATCTTAAGATCAAGCCGGTCATAAAGCTTAAGCCAAGCTCGGTCATCCTTTAATTGAGCCTGGCCCCGCTCTCATGGCCAAATAAGCCTTATAAACCTTGACTTAAGTTTTTAAGTAATTTTTAGCCAAAAAGGCACTTAAAATCAACTTAAGGAATGACCTTGGCAAGCTAGCCCCAGTCTTTTAAGTGACTTTTTTTATTGATTCTGGGCCTGACTTTTCGATTTTGGGCTCAAAAAAGGCTTGACAGGCAGAGGCCTATCGAGTATATATAGTGATGAATTGGCGCGGCCCCTGGCCCGCCCATGGGTTAGCGCCCGTGCTGGGGAATCGTCCAAGGGTAGGACTGCAGTCTCTGGATCTGCCTATCGGGGTTCGAATCCCTGTTCCCCAGCCATAGAGCTCCATAATGGCTCAACCAATCGTAGCTTTAAGCCTGAAATCATCAGCCCTTTCGATGGTTTCGGCTTTTTTTTTACCTGGCCGAGGCCAGGACCAAAAAAAGCCCGCCTTCCCCTCTTTGAGCGCCCTTGTCTGAAAAATCAAGCCTTTAATCAAATTAGCTAGTTTAAATTTGGCCTTTTTGGACATAAAATTTTGATTATTGACCAAGGGGCTGGCCTTAGTCCAGACCAAGCCCGCCCCAAAAGGGCCCGGGCCTTTTTGGGGGCGGGGAGACTGGCCGGGCTTTTTTCCTCTTGATGAATTATGTTAGTTTTGCTATTATTAACAGGAAAATAATTTAAGCTAAAGAAATAATTATTACTTAAAATTGCTAAATGAAATTAAAAATGTTTGTTTTTATTGTATTATTTAGGTTATTTTATAATTTTATGTTTTTTCTTTAAGGGTTTAACTAGATATAAGATATTGACTGATGAGTTTAACTTTTTTAGGCTTTTTTGATTTGATTTTTGGCGATTTTGATGATTTTATTTTAATATCATAAAGGGTTTTTCATATGCGGTCCAGCACGAAGACCAAAGCACCTAACCACCAAGACGCCTTTTTATCCGTGGACATCGGCGGAACCAACGTTACTTGCGGCTTGGTCAATCGCCGCGGTGACGTCTTGGCTATGGACATCTTTCCCATCGCCCAGGCCGGTAGCGGTTCCGAACAAATCATTCAAACCATCATCCAAAGGCTCAAGGCCCTTTGGGCCAGCTCCAAGCTGGGAGCGCCCCTGGCCGTGGCTATCGGGGCCCCGGGCTGGATTAAGCCCAAGGAAGGCCTAGTGGTAAACGCCCCCAACCTTAAGGGCTGGGAAAACATTCCCATAACCGAGATGATTTCCCAGGGTTTGGGCCTGCCGGCCAGGTTGGAAAACGACTCCAATCTCTACGCCTTGGGCGAGTGGTTGGCCGGCGCCGGCCGCGGTTGCGACAACCAGATTGTCGTGACCCTGGGCACCGGGGTAGGGGCCGGGCTGATCCTAAACGGGAAGCTCTGGAACGGTTCCTTTACCAGCGCCGCCGAAATAGGCCACATTCCCTTGGGACCCTCCAATACCGTTAAATGCGGCTGCGGCCGGGTGGGTTGTCTGGAAACCGTGGCCTCGGCCAGGGGCATAGCCAGAATGGCCCGGGAGTGGTTGGAAGCCGGCCAGGAGACCATTTTTAAGGGCAGCCTCCAGGAGCTTGACGCTCAGGTCATGAAGGAACTGGCCGAGCGTGGCGATCCCATGTCTTTGCACGTTTTTAAACAAGCCGGCCTGGCCCTGGGCCAGATTCTGGCCGGAGTTTTTAATCTCCTGAGTTTGGAAAGGGCCGTTTTGGGCGGCGGGGCCTCCGGGGCCTTTGCCTTCATTAAGGCCGCCCTGGTTGAGTATCTGGAGCCCCGTTTGGTCACGGCCACCATTGACCAGATCCAGATCGTCAAAAGTTCCCTGGGCATCCAGGCCCCCTTGGTGGGTGGGGCCGGCCATCTTTCGGCCGAGGGTTTTTAGTTTAGCGGGGCCGAGTTTTTTTGGCCTGGCCGGCCCAAGCCGCTAGGCTTTGAAGTGGCCCTTAGGGTGGTTTTGGAGAAAATTTGAGATTTTAGCCCATCGCCCCTGGCGGCGAGAACCTACGAGGTGGATATGTCAATCGATCCCTTGGCCGGAAAACCAGCCCCTCCGGAAAAGTTCATAAATTTGGCGGAACTCTTAACCGACTACTACACTTTGGAGCCGAGAGTTAAGGTCTCCTTTGGGACCTCGGGCCACCGGGGTAGCGCCTTTAAAGGGGCCTTTAATGAAGGTCACGTGGCCGCCGTGACCAAGGCCGTGGTTGAGTATCGACACCAAATGGGCTACAAAGGGCCCATATTTCTGGGCTATGACACCCACGCCTTGTCTGAGCCGGCTTTCCGAACGGCCCTGTCGGTTTTGGCGGCCATGGGCGTCTGGGTGGTCATAAACGCCAACAATGAGTATAGCCCCACCCCGGTCGTGTGGTTTATGATATTGGGT
>JAITJP010000229.1 GCA_031278835.1 Deltaproteobacteria bacterium | reverse complement strand
TCAAGTTTACTAGAAACTTGGGCCGCGATGGTTTTTTTGGTTTCAATTTTTTAAGTCAAAAATGACTTTTTGAGCCAGAAAATCACCGGCCTTTTTTTCGTTTTTTTGGGCTTTTTTTTAGTCAAAAAAAAGCCAGTTTTGATAAATTTTAAAGGTCACCATCAGGGCTTGAACCTTTCAAAAATATCCAAAATAAATCGTCACAATCTGGCCAAAAAAGGCTTCTTTACCCCAACCCCAAAGGGGTCAGTAAAGGGCCAAAAAGCCCTTAGGGCATCGAATCTAATCAAATCTTGGGGGTATTTTTTTGTTGGCAACTGGCTAGCGGATAAAAGCCTGTTTTTAAGCTATTCAATACGATTTTTTAAGGCCTTATTTTTATACAAGGCCTGAAGCCTGGTCTGGAATTTAAATCCTTCATTGGCCACGGACTTAAGGTCAGCCTAATCAATAGGAACGGCCGGGCTTAAGTCGTTTTTTTTCTCTATGGGCCCAGGCCAGGCCCAGGGCTATGGCCCAGGGCTATGGCCTCAAAAGGCTCCCGAGACAGGCCTTATATTCTCATGCAAAGTTGAAAAACAATGTAAAATCGCAAAATCTCGGAGATTGGCCGATAAAGGAGTGGATCAAAAGCGGCCCCGGCGCTAAAATCATAGATCAGTTCGAAAGGAAGAGCGCCCTGGAGCTTATAAAATTTGAAGAGGATTTAGTCGCTAAAGCGCGACTAATGATGGAGGGGGCGGCCGGGCCCTTTCCATTTTGGCCAATAGCGCGACCATACTGAGGTTTTGGCCCGGCCGAGACTGGCCTAGGCTGGCAGGGGTAGAAAATATTGTTGCCGGGCAAAAGGGAAAGGCAAGATGACCTTGAAAAATAATCAAAATTCAGCCAGGCCCGGGTCTGAGGAGAGACTTTCCGCCCCTGTCTTAGAAAATGACCTCAGGACCAGTATGCCCCGCATACTTGAAATACTTTTATTGGACAGAACCGCTTCAACGGCAAAATCCAGCCAAAGGCCAGAGCCAAACGCCCCCAAAAACATCATTTGGGCCAACGACAATTACCAACAATACGACCCGATGGCCTACGCCCCGACCGGGCCAATCAAGCCAGAACTCATAACCGGCCAGCGCGCTTTATTAATAAGGCCGAGAGCCTTGAAGACGAAAGCCCTACGAAAGGAGCGCACCAGAACTAAGGCCGAAGTCTTCACTCCGACTTGGGTAGTAAAAATGCAAAACGACACGGCCGAGGAAAGCTACAAGGGTGATGACTTAGAGAGATACGTTGGCCGTAAATGGCTTGAAATAACCTGCGGCGAAGCCCCCTACATGACGACCCGCTATGACATGGAAACTGGCCAGCTGGTCCCGATAGCCGAGCGGGTCGGTTTCGTGGACAGAAAGCTCGAACGGATAAACAAAGAAGTTACAGACCAGTCCGAGTGGCAAAGGTTGGTTGAGTTGGCCTACAAATCATGCTACGGCTTTGAGTGGAATGGCGATTCGCTGCTTCTGGCCCGCGAGAATCTACTCTACACCTACCGTGACTACCACTACGCCAAGTGGAATAACCAGCCGATTTACGGCTGGTTTGAGAAAATCGCCACCATCATCAGCCACAACCTCTTTCAGATGGATGGGCTAAAAAAGACCATTGAAATGAAATTTGACGTCGTGGTGGGTAATCCTCCTTATCAGGCCAGTGGAAAGGCCAGAGACGAGCCTGTCTATCATCATTTTTATGACCTGGCCGCACAAGCGGCCCGAAAGTATTGCCTTATTTCGCCGGCCAGATTCTTGTTTAACGCGGGACAAACGCCCAAGACCTGGAACTTAAAAATGCTCTCCGATGAACATTTGAAGGTTGTATATTATGAGCAAAACAGCGCCAGCGTATTTCCAAACACCGATATAAAGGGCGGAATAACCATTATTTATCGTGAGGTGGAACAAGTTTATGGAAGTATTGGTGTTTTTACTCATTACCATGAGTTGAACTCTATCGTAAAAAAGACGGCCAAGATCAGCCCCGAAAACTTTTCCACCATTGTTCAACCGCAAGGCCTATATCGTTTTTCAGAACGATTTTTTGCCCAGTTCCCACAGGCTGAGGCGAGCCAAGGCCAGGGCACCAAGAACAAGATTGTCTCAAAGTCATTCTCTCGGATGGATTTTGCCTTCCACCCTACGAAAAAAGGCCAAGACGATATTCGTATCTTGGGTTTGGCTAAGGGCAAGCGTGACTACAAGTGGATTTCCTCAAAATACCTGGTCTTGCCTGAATCCTTTAATAAATACCGCGTGATAATCGCCGAGACCAACAACAGCGGCCTTCTCGGCGAAACCTTGAGTAGCCCATTAATTGGCCTTCCTGGCCTGGCCCACACTGATACCTTTCTTACCATAGGATCTTTTGATAGCCATGACCAAGCCCAGGCTGTTTTGAAATACATCAAAACGAAGTTTGCCCGGGCCCTATTAGGGGTTCTGAAAATCACCCAGCATAATTCACGCTCAACCTGGGCAAAAGTGCCTCTCCAAGACTTCACGCCGCGAAGTGACATCGACTGGACCAAGCCGGTCTCCGAGATTGACAAGCAGCTCTACCTCAAATACGGCTTGGACCAAAAGGAAATTACCTTCATCGAAGCGAAAGTCATCCCGATGGAGTGATGGAGCGACCCTTATTTTTGTTATTTTTGAGAGCGGCCCAAAAGGCTTTTTGGGCCTTGCCCGTAAAGGGCCCTATTGGCCCCCAGGGCGCTCCAGAGCATTGGCCTGGGGTGTTTGGTGGGGATTGGGCTCCAAAACCTCTCTAGGGGCCCTTTTTGGCCGTTTACCGGGCCATTTTGAGCTGGGGGCGGACCTTAAAAAAGGCCTGGGCCGACGGCGACCAGGTCGGGGAAATTTTGTCCAGGCTGGTTGGGGACGATTCAACTGGTCCTAAACCAAAGGGCCAAACGTTGACATCAAAAGTCGTATATAATAAACTCGGGCAGGCCGAGGGGAGCGCCTTTATTCTAAGTCCGGGTCTTTAAATTGTCCCACCAAGGTGATTTTCAGGTCCCTGAAAAAGTTAAAAAAAAGTAATTGGCCGGCCTTAATCCAGAAAAAAAATTTGTTTGTTTTTTTTCGCCAGGAGGCCTTTGCTTTAACCGTTTCTAAGCCTTTTTGGGCGAAAATGAGGTCACATGGCCGGACATGTCTTAATCGTTGATTACGGTTCCCAGTTTACCCAGCTGATTGCCAGGAAGACCAGAGCGGCCGGCTATTACGCGGAAATTTTACCGGCCGAGTTACCCGTTGAGCCCTATTTGTCTCGTCAGCCCGGGGCCTTGATTTTGAGCGGGGGTCCGGCCAGCGCCCTGGAAGACGGGGCCCCCCGGCTCGATCCGGCCCTTTTGGCGGCCGGGCTACCCATATTGGGCATCTGCTACGGCATGCAGCTCTTGGCCTTAAATTTGGGCGGGAAGTTAACCAGGGAGGCCACGGGCGAGTATGGCCCGGCCATTTTCGAAGCTCTGGTCGATAGCCCCCTTTGGGCCGACTTTTCTAAGGGCCCTTTCAAGGTTTGGATGTCCCACGGGGATCGGGTGGAAAGCCCGCCGGCCGGCTTCGTGGTCTCGGGAAAAACCGAGGACCTGCCCGTGGCGGCCATGGAAAACCGGGACAAAAAAATCTTCGCCATACAGTTTCACCCGGAGGTCCATCACACCCAAAACGGCCAGACCATTTTAAAGAATTTTTTGGCCGCTTCGGGCCTTTCGCCGACCTGGAAAATGTCATCCTTTGCCCGGGAGACCATCGCCGCCGTTCAAGAAAAAACCGCTCCGGACCGCCGGG
>JAITJP010000210.1 GCA_031278835.1 Deltaproteobacteria bacterium | reverse complement strand
GTTGATTGATAGAATTAACTAACATAACCTACTAAAAATAATAGTAATTATTAATGAACCAACTAAGCTCGAATATTGTTTTTCTCATAAAATCCCAGCCTGTCGGCTAACAAAGCGAGTCGGCTAGATTGATTTATAGAAATACTAATGTAACAACGCAAATATAATAGTAATTATTTTTAGCCGGCTAGCTCCGGCTAACGTTTTCTCTTAAAATCCTAGTCCTGTTGGGCTATGAGCTGATTCGGCAAGAATGATTGGTAAGTTTTACTTACATAACATACTAAATATAATAGTAATTATTTCTTAGCCGGCTAGCTCCGGCTAACGTTTTCTCTCAAAATCCCTGTCCTGGTGGGCTATGAGCTGATTCGGCAAGAATAATTGGTAAGTTTTACTTACTTAACATACTAAATATAATAGTAATTATTGTTAAACTTACTGGGACTGGATATCGTTTTTCCATGAAAATCCAAGTCCTGTCGGGCTATAAGCTAATTATGCTAGGTTGCTTGATAGAAATACCAGAGATAACATCTTAAAACTTATAGTAATTATTAAAATTAGGCCTTCCAAGGACCCATAACTGTCTGGCCATAATTCCCGTCCAGCCCGGGGCCAAAAGCCCCAGCCAGCGGGGGTAATTTTAGAAATTTTCTAATCTAACATATGAAAAATAATAATAATTTTATTAGGCGACTAGCACCGCCAATAGTTTCTACTTCCAAAAATCCCCAGCCAGCCCCCAGTCGCTTGGACCGCACGGCCAGAGCGCTTGGTAATGTTATCTAACCTAACAGTTTAAAATAACTAGTTATCATCTCCCATCATTACTGAGCCCGGGCAAAAAATCTAAAAAATTAGTCCCCGACCGGAACTATTGACAGAAAACTTCGACGGGGCCAAAATATCCACTTGTCCCAACAATCTAATTTCACAAAACCATTCTCTTGGGCCGATAAGTTACTTAGGTCAGATGAGAAAACCTTTTTCGTTTCTGATTGTGGCTTTCTGAAAAACTGCCTTACGATTGGGTGATTGAGTAAATTTGGCTAATGGCGCTTTTTTGACTGGCCAACTGTTTTTTCAGTAAAATTTTTTGGCCAAGCTGATTCCCTTTCGCTGACCCCTCCCGGCCTCTCCCGGGAGAGGGGAGATTTTTGTCTCATTGGAATTGGGGCCATATGGGGGAGCCTAAGCTAACAAACTGGCCCAGAAAAGAATTTTTGTCTCCAAAACTGACTAGTTTATGATAAGCTAGAGTTAAGGGCCTTGAGCTCGGGGGCTGGGGGAAAAGAAAAAATATGGCCTGAATATTGCTTCTCCGGATTGCGGGTAACCATAAACCCAAATAGCCGCCTAGATTAGGCTTGAATTCGGGGAAAGAGATTATGGCCTTCAGTTTTTCGGAACAATATAACCGAGGTAGAGAGCGCATCGCCGCCACGCCGCCCTCAAAGCTCATCTTCGGTGGGATAGCCTTATTTTTAACGACCGCGGCCCTTTTGTTTTTTCTTTTTTCCGGCAGCGAGACGCCCTATGAGGTTTTGTATACCGACCTTAGTCCCGAGGACGCCGGGGCCATCACGGCCGAGTTAAAAAAAGAAAACATCGATTATCGCTTGGCCCAGAGCGGCACGGCCATCGAGATGCCTCCGGGTAAGGTCCAGGACACTAGGCTCGATTTGGCCATGAAAGGGCTGCCCTCCAAAAGCGGCGTGGGCTTTGAGCTTTTTGACCAAAGTAAGCTGGGCACCACTGATTTGGAGCAAAAAATTAAGCTCCAAAGGGCCGTGACCGGCGAACTGGAAAGAACCATCATGCGCTTTCCCGAGGTCCACGACGCCAGGATTCACCTGACCGTGCCCCGGGAGACCCTTTTTATAGAAGATCAAAAAGATCCCACGGCTTCGGTTGTTTTGACTTTAACCAGGGGCTCGGAGCTGGACAAGGCCAAACTCATGGGTATTGTCCATCTGCTTTGTTCGGCCGTGGACGGCTTGGTGCCGGACAATGTCTCGGTCATTGATACCGAGGGCGGTCTTCTTTGGAGCAAAGATAGTCAAAAACCCGGACTCCTTAATGACGATCAGTTAAAGCAAAAGCGGGCCTTTGAAAGGGATCTGGCCAACCGGATCAACGCCATGTTGGAAAGGGTTTTGGGCCCCTATAAGGCCACCACCCAGGTTAACGTGGAACTGGACCTTAAGGAAGTAGTTACCAACGAAGATATTTTTGACCCTGAACGCACCGCGGTTAGAAGCGAACAAAGGATTCAAGAGAGAAGCCAAGGCCCTGGCCGGGCCTATGCCGGAATTCCCAACGCCACCTATGAGCTGGGCACGGCCAACCGTCAAAATTCCGGACAGGACGGCAACAATGAAGTTTATTCCAGAACCGAAGAGACCACCAATTATGAAGTAACCAACATTAAACGCCAGACTTTGTCGTCGAGCGGGGATCTCAAAAAGGTCACCGTGGCCGTTCTGGTGGATGGTTTCTTTACCCTTGACGCCGAAGGCAACAAGGTTTTTAACCCCCTGCCCGAAGAGCGTTTGGCCCAGCTGCGCGAAGCCATACAAAACACCATAGGTTTTAACGAGGCGAGAGGCGACACCGTGTCAGTGACTAGTTTAGAATTTTACCGGGGTGAGGAAACCGTTTCGGTGTGGGCCATATTCCTACTCGATCTCTTACGCGAGTTTGGACGGCCTTTCCTAAACCTCATCTTGCTCATTTTGTTCTTCCTTTTCATAGTCAGGCCCATTTTGAACTGGCTGAAAAAAGAAGTCGAACCGGTCGGATCCGGTTCCGAACAGGCCGTCTTGCCCGACTACCCCATGACCGGACCTCCGGGTGGCGACAGCTTGCCCTTACCCTTGCCGCCCAAGGAAGTGGTGCCCGAACCCATCTTGGCTGAGGCCGCCCTAGGGGCTCAGGCGGCCGCCTCCGACCAGACCTTACCTGAAGAGATTGACGAAATCGAAGATTACGACGACGAAGAGCCCGAAGAGGTCGATGAGGCGCCTCAAGAGTTGACCTACGGTCAGCTTAGTCGGGAAAAAATGATGCCCCTGGCTAGGGAGAACATGGAACGCACCGTGGGCTTACTGCGCAATTGGATTGAGCAAAAGCCTCAGCAGGAAAGTTCCCAGGAGAGATAAGCCATGGCCCGCGAGGAACCCAAAGCCCAACCCCCAGAATTGTCCGGCCCGGAAAAGGCGGCCATCTTCTTACTGACCATGGGCGAGGAATTTACCACCGACGTTTTTAAAGAGCTTGAGGACATTGAGATAAAAAGCCTTGGCAAAGCCATGACCAATATCCAAAACGTCACCCCGACTCAGATACAAGACGTTCTTTGGGAATTTCTCCAAACCATGGAAGAACCTGGAGAGATAAGGGTTAAAGGTGATGATTTCTTCAAAAACACCATTGGCCGGGCCCTGGACGGGAGCCGGGCCGACGGGCTGATTCAAGACGTCAATTCACCGGTTCCCTTTTCCAACATAAAAAATATTGACGCCAAGGCCTTGGGAAATTTCATTAGAAACGAGCATCCCCAGACCATCGCCTTGGTCCTGGCCCACATAGATCCTGGAAAAAGCGCCCAGATTATTAGTGAATTTCCGGAACCATTGCAACAAGACGTCATGCTGCGCATCGCTGACCTAGACAGCGTACCCATTTCCATCCTAGACGAGGTGGAGCAAGTTTTAAGGGAAGAAATTAAGGCCCAGGGTCCGGTTGGCGGTCGTCCGGCCGGAGGCAGCGGCACCGTGGCCGAGATCTTAAACCAGGTGGATCAAAACACCGAAAACGCCATTTTGACCAAGCTTGAGGAAGAGAGATCGGATCTGGCCAACGAGGTCAGAAAACTTATGTTCGTCTTTGAAGACCTTATTAACGTTGACGATCGTTCCATCAGAACCATTTTGAAAGAAGTTAATAATGACGAATTGACCCTCTCGCTTAAGGCCGCTTCCCCTGGCATGCAAGAAAAGATCTTCGCCAACCTCTCAGAGAGAGCCGCTTCCATGATTAGAGAGGATCTTGAAGCCATGGGTCCGACCAGGCTGGCTGACGTTGAAAAGGCCCAGCAGGCCATCTTGAGAGCGGCCAAGAAACTTGAGGCCGAGGGTAAGATAGTCATCGGTAAGGGTGACGGAGGCGATCAATTTGTCTAAGGACAGAGCAAATCCGGGTCAAAGCTCAGGGCCGGCTCCTTTCATAATCGAGGATTTTGGCGCCAAAAGCTCAAGCGGGACTGGAGCGCCCTTAACCGGCAAACTGGTGGGCTCGGTCCCCGACAATAGCCCAACCGTGCCAAGCTTTGACGAATTTGAAAGGCCCGCTCCCAAAGAATCGGACGCCTGGACCCCCAGTCCGGGCACCGGGCCGGATAAAAATTCCGACAATCCCGACGAGCCCTCGCTTGGTTACTTATTTACTCCCTTTGATCCGGGAAAAGTCGAGGAAGCTAAGTTCCGGGAAGACTTTAAAGATCTTCCGCCGCCGGAAAATTATGAATACGTCCAAATGGATACCCGGGACACCGGTATAGTCAAAACTCTAGAAATGGCCACCAAAAAGGCCGCCGAAATCGTGGCCAGCGCCTTTGAGCAGGGCCGCCGGATGGAAGAAAAAGTTCTGGAAGCGGCCAAAGTTGACGCTCAGGAGATTGAAGACCAGGCCAAGGCCCAAGCCCAGTCCATAATGGCCGAGGCTCAAAAAACAGCCCAAAGCCAAGCCGAGGCCATTTTAAGCCAAGCCAAAAACCAGGTCGTGGAAATCGAGAGCCAAAAAACCGAAATTGAGGCCCTGAAAGCCCAAACCCAGGAGCTAAAAAATCAAGCCGATCAGGTCCTGGCCAGAGTTTTGGAGCGAGAGGCCGCCTTGGCCCCCAGGGAAGCCGAAATCGACCAAATCAAGGCCGAAATCGAAGGCCAAAAACAGCAAATCTTGGATCAGGCCAAGCTAGAGGCCGAGGCGGCCAAAGCCCAAGCCTCGGCCCAGGGCCTGGCCGAAGGCCGAACCAAAGGTCAAGAACAGGGCACCATTGAAGCCAAAAAAGAAATTTTGGCCAAGGCCCAGGGATTTTTTCAAATGATTGGCCGCCTAAACGGGCTATGGCAGGAACTCTGGCAGCGTAACGCCCCCTTCATGGTCTCTCTGGCCGTCGAGGCCGCCGAAGCCATTGTCAACAAAGAAATCAAAAACGGCCAAGGTCTGGCCGCCGGGGCTTTTTCGGCCTGCGTTGACTTTCTGCGCAAGTGCAATGTGGCCACTTTTAGGGTCCGGCCCGAGGATCTTCAGGAAATCGAAGAAGCCAGAAACGCCTTGCGAGATAAGGTTGACGGCCTGGTTAACGTGACCTTTAAAACCGATGCCAGCCTGGGCCCGGGCGATATCATCATGGAGTCTGACGCTGGGCTCCTAGACGCCACCGTTAAAACCCGCCGCGATCGGGTCATGTCCGTTCTCCGCCAAGCCCTTGAGGACGGCTTGGTGGCCGAACTGCCCCCGGACATCTCAGCCCCAATGCCGCCCGAGTCGACGGCCGATCCTGTCCAAGCCGCGGCCTCTCCCGAGGCTGCCCAATCCGGCGCCTCTCCCGAGGCCCCGGAAGCGCCCGAACCTCCCCAAGGCCAGGCTCAATCGTTGGCCTCAGACCAGGCCCCGGCCAGCCCTCCCGAACCGGCCCCAACGGCCTAAGCCCGAGAAACTAAGCGCTTAGTCATGATCCCCGAACTAAACATCTGGGAGCATTCAGGGGCCCTGAAGCAACTTTGTTACCGGCGAGGCCTAGATCTTGAGCCGGAGATGGATTGCGCCGCCCAAGGGGCCGAACTCTTGGCCCCTTTCATAAATGGCCAAAAAAGTAAACGACTAAAGCTACTCGATATCGGCTGCGCTGGGGGTCATTTCTACCACTCCCTTAATCGCCGAAATCTTGAGGTTGACTACCACGGCCTGGATTACAGCCCCTCCATAGTAAAGATGGCCCAAAAGGCCTTTCAAGAACTGGGCTTAGAGCCCTCAAAAATTCTTCTTGGCGACCTTAGGGATTTAATCAACTTTTCCTGTGACCTGGTGGCCATGATAAACGTTTTGACCTTTAACGGCGATTTTCGGGAACCCTTAGACCGTCTGGCCGAAACCGGAGCCCAGGCCATGGTCATCCGTGATTTTTTTGGCCCCAAAACAATCATTACCTATGAAAGGGACGGCTTTCTCGACGAGGGCTTTAATCACTTAAAAGGCTACTGGAACCAATGGTCCAGAAGCGAGGTGAGCGCTTACCTAACCTCCCTAGGCTACAAATCAAGCTTCGTCACCGACGCCAGAACCCAAGGCCAAACCGAACTGGTGGTCAATAAAGCCTATCGCTGGTCCTGGCTGGTGGCCGAAAAAATCTAAGCCCCTGAGCCATCCAAAGTTCCAGGCCTAGACCGCCTGGAGCTTGAGGCGGGCCGCCCCTGGCTCGGCCTGGCCCTGGGCCTGGCCCTGGGCCGAGGGCCTTTTGGCCTGGCCCTCTCTGGCCTTGGCCCCTTGACCCATTGTCATCAATTCCTTGATTGATCGGCCCCCAAGGGTAGGCAAAAGGCCAGGAACTGAATCCTGCCAGCCCACAACCGCCTATTGGCTTTGACTTTCTAAATTCCGCTTGCCAAAGTAGAGCCAAATTTAGCCAAAACTCTAATAAAGCCCTCATTAAACTTGCCATAAAAAGAAAAAAACTGTAAACTTTAAAGAGTTAAGATCTCCTAATCTCGTCGATTTTAGACCGCTAGGTTGTTTTTTAAGCCAAAAGGCCGGGCGAGACCGGGAGAATTAAAAAAACCATTTTTTATTTTAGGGTCTAGGCTTTAAGTCAAGCTAGGTTGTTTCTTTGAGTAAAAAAGTAAACCTGGGGCCCGTTTTTTTTAATTTCTAATTCTTGGCCTATGAAAATTAATCGCTTGACATATTTTTTCCTCTTGGTGGCTTGGTTTAGCTTGCTTTGTTCTGGTTTGCCTTTACTGGCCGCCTCATCCGAGGAAGAAGAAGATCAGGCCGGACCCAAGGATTTCGCTTACTACACCGATATTCCCGGGGTGACCCCAGCGGACATCAAGGCCGTGGAAGAACTCAAGGC
>JAITJP010000175.1 GCA_031278835.1 Deltaproteobacteria bacterium | reverse complement strand
TTTGAACGAATATTTCTCTTTGATCGAAAGGCAGCTCACTTATGGCTTTTTCAAACTCTTCCCAAAAAAGCTGCCTTAAGTAACTGTCTTCGGAGGACTCGGGCTGGTTAAGCAATATGGCCGAGATCTCCATGTTTTCCATGGACGGTTCGCCGTCCTCCCCATCCCAGAAAAGCGTTTCCCGTTTCTTGCGATAGCGGTCAATAATCTCATTTTTGGCCGCCTTGTAAAGCCAAGCCGCGGCCAGGTCAATGGGACCGTTTAAACTATCGGCCTTTATTAAGTTGCAAACTATCTCTTGGAAGATGTCATCCACTTCGGAAAGGGGCACCTTCTTGGCGATAAAAGCCTTGACCTTAGCCTGACAAGACTTTATGACCTCGATGAGCTTGCCACTTGAATCTTCTTTGAGCATTTGGTTTATCATTTTTCGAGGCCCATGGCCGGAGCCGTTTTATCGTCCGTGACCGCTTCGCTGGCCGGATTATCGGCGGCCTTGGTCTGGCCCCAGCGATGGCCTTTTAGCTGGTCATGGTCGTGGTGGTCATCATGGTGGTTGTGGTGGTCGTGGTGGTCATCATGGTGGTCATGGTGGTCGTGGTGGTGGTCGTGGTGATAATCATGATCTTTATGGTGGTCATGGTCACCTTCATGGCCCTGGCCGCGGTCATGGGGGCCTTGGCCATTTACGAAGCGAGGAAAGTCGGCCTGGTCATGGTCGTCACCAGGGCCGCAAAAGAATTTTTTCCTAAGGGCCTCGGCCTCGCCCCGGGGCATTTGGCGGTTAAAAAAAAGATTGGAGCGCTCTTGGGGTGATAGTTTATTCCAGGCGTTATGGAGTTTGTAAGCGTAATTACGATCATAGAAATGACCAAAAAATAGCCGGCACAAGATCAGTAGGCCCAGGGCTTGCAAATAGGATAGGCTTCCTAGAGAGGAGATGTCCGGGATAACGGCGTTCCACAAGAGCATGACCACCAAGCCGCCCAGGGCCAGAAAGAAAATTATTTTGAGAATGTAAATGTGAAAAAAGTGTTTCATTAGAACCTCCTGAGACACGGTCTACCTACTATAACGAAGTCAAAGCGAAAATATTGTTTTTTCGGGGAATTTTTTTTTAAAGGCTTAGTTTGGCCCTTTTGGGCTAGCCAGACAGGGGGCTTTTGAGACCTGCCCTGGGCCAAAATTTTGGGGCCCCTTTTGAAGCCGGCCGGTACATTATGCCATGATTGGGCGGCCTTATCCATATGGCAGAAATATTAACTATTTATAAGAAAGGTTTTATGCGGTTAACATAAAGTACTTTATTATCTGTGATAATTATTTTTTATCAACAAAAGGTTTGTCATGACTAGAGATATCGAATAATTTTTAAATACAAAGCGAGTTTAAAAAATTTAGCCTTTACTTTTAGTGTTCATTGTTCTATAATTTTCAAGGGAAGTAAGGGACTTTGTCTTTTTATCTCCAGCCCAGTCTTGACGGAAATTGAAAGTGGGCTTAAGGGCCTGGGCTGGTGACCCAGAAATGGCCCCGGTCTGGGGCCCTGAGAACAAAAAAAACAAAAAAAAGGAAATTAAAACCGATGGTTATTTGACCAGGCTTTTTTTTGGATTTTTTTGGCTTTTGAAAAATCTCGTGGGGAAAAAAGACTTGCTCAAAAAATTTTTTAGCTATTTTAAGCTCTTAAACTAAAATTTATCAACTATTTATTAAGTGAGTTTATCAGCCAAAATTTATTTACTGGCTAAAATCGAAAGATTTTAATTTAAATACTTAAGGATTTTCATAACTTATTAAAAATTTTTATCTTGACATTTGTCCCCTGGTTTGATATCCATAACCTAGCGAATCTTAAAGCTATTCGTTTTAGAGGTCTGTTTTTTTCTTTTTCGTTTTTTCTAGCCCCCGCCAAATATGGACCTTATGACCATGAAATAACCATGAGCTTTTTTAATTTGGTCTTGGGTTCACTTTAATGCCTCATAATGATTACTTAAAGATTTTAAGGCCTTAGCCAAAGAAATATTTAGCCTTTTCATTCGTCTTTGAATAATAGGTCCGGACAAGGGCCTTTTAGGCGCTTTGGCCACTTGCTTTTTTCGTTTTCGTGCTTATATTTTCCCACAGTAAGGCCAAGTTTTCCTAAACTCTAGGAAGTTTCTGGAAAATAATCCAAAAAATAAAAACCAAACTTACCCTTAAGGCCCTGGGTCTTAGGGGCCCATCCTAAAAAAAAATTTTATTAGCCTGTAATTTAGGCCAAGGGAGCCAGAGGTCCCATGAGCGCCAAACCAAAAGAAGAATTGAAGATCATCTGCCAAAATAAGAAAGCTCGTTTTGAGTACGAACTGGGCGATCGCTTTGAGGCCGGTTTGGTCTTGGTGGGGACCGAGGTTAAGAGTTTACGGATGGGTAAGGCCAATTTGGTCGACGCCTACGCCAAACTTGATAACGGTGAAGCCTACTTGGTCGGGGCCCACATCAGCCCTTACGTCAATACCGCTTACGGCAATCACGATCCCCAAAGGAAACGTAAGTTACTTTTAACCAAAAAGGAACTTAACAAACTGGTGGGTAAAGTCAAGGAAAAAGGCCAAAGTCTTATCCCTTTACGACTTTATTTTAAAAACGGACTGGCCAAAGCGGAACTGGCCTTGGCCAAAGGCAAAAAACTATACGATAAACGGCATGCCCTTAAGGAAGCTGATTCCAAAAGAGAGCTTAGCCGGTCTTTAAAAGATTTCAATCGCTAAACCGGGCCTAGTCTGGTTTGGTTAAAGCTTGAGCCTGAGCTTTTTTATCATGGTCTTTAAAAACCCTGGTAAGGTCAAGGCAATAAGGTTAATTATGTAATCTCAACCTACCAAAATATTGGTGTAACATTTCTAATATTTTATTTTTTATATAAAGAGAGCTTTTTTATGAACACATCCACTGGTAAAACGCGCTTGTTGGTTTTCGTCGATGAAGCCAACGTTACGAAGTCAGCTTCCAAAAACTTCAATAAGACCTTTGACTGGCTAAAATTCAGGGAGTATCTGGAAAACTACGGTAACTCTCCTAGGGAACTTATCGAGATGGTCGTTTACGTCGGCATACCGCCGGCCAACAACGAGTGGCTGGAACGCCGCGAGGCTAAGCGCCATTACATCCACTGGCTCAAGAGCCAGGGCTTTTTGGTCTATGAAAAGAGCGGTCAAGGCCGAAACGGCGGCTGGTATAAAGCCAACGTTGATGTTATTATGGCTATTGACGCCATGGATCTTAGCCTTAGGATCAAGCCCGACACCGTGGTCTTGGTCACCGGCGACGCCGATTTCGCCCACCTGGCTTTGACCATCAGGCGAGAAGGCATCCGGGTCGAGGTGGCCTCGGTGCCCCAGACCCTGTCCACCGAACTTCGGGCCTCGGCCAATAGCTTCATCGATTTGACTCCCCTGTTTGAGTCGTTTGAGCCCTACGCTTACGGCGACTCGGTCGATCCGGTCATCGCCGCCCATGGCGGCCACGTGGCTGATTTCGACCTCTAGAGCGAGCTTTGGCCAGGGGCCAAATTTGGCCCTTTGGCCTTTTGACCAAAGGCCAGGGACCAATAAACTCGAAGTCGTAGCTAGCCAAAAAGTCATCGATGATAAATAGTCAAAAATCTGCAGGCCTATTCTCTGAGCGGAAAGAATCAAGACCCCTGGGCCTTGGCTTTTTTCCGCTCGTTTTTTTAATGGTCTGGTTGGGACTTTTTTTTGTGACCGGGCTCAGGCCCCTTTGGGCGGCGCCGCCGCAAATCTCAAAATTTGGCCCCTATTACTTGACCCAGCAAAAGCTTGGAAACGGCCTGTGGCATTTTAGGATCAGCTTGGCCGAACCCCAGGCCGAGCAGCCCTGGATTACCACGCCCATGTTGGCCGAGCCCTCCAGTTGGGCCGGACCCCACGATGGTCCGGAATCCAGGCTGTATTTGTCTGGACTGGATGGCTCCAGCCCCCAATGACCATAACCGAGATCTTGGAGGACGGCACGGCTTCGGAAGTCTTTACCATCGCCCCCTTTGCCCCGGAAAACCAGCTGGCCGGTTTGACTTTTTATGGGGATCGCTATACCCACGTGGTTGGCCTGGGGGCGGATTTTAGGTTTTCATTTATTGATATTAACCGTTTGGGCCGGGTGGTCATGCCTGGCGGGCCCTTTGGTTCCATCCTGGAAACCAGTATCGGCACCAGGGCCAGCGGTATCCAATCGCCGGTGGCCTTCGCTTTGGGTCAGGGTTTTCAAAACGCCGCCATTTTCATAAACGAAACCCGGCCCCTGGCCTGGGATTTTTCGACCAACCCTTGGTACGTCGGCCCCACCGGCCCTTTGGGCCCTCACCAGAGCATTGATTTTTTCGTCATTTTGGGTAAGGATTTGCCGGCCCTGCGTCGGATTTTAATGACCCTTTTGGGCCGCCCGGCTTTACCGCCCAAGTCGGTTTTTTCGCCCTGGATCATCGCCAAAGACAAAGAAGCTTATCAAAATTACCGCGATTATTTGGCCTCCTTTGCCCAGTATCGAGCCCCTTTTTCTAACCTGACGGTCATGTTAAGGCCTCAGCCGCCCATCCAAGCCCTTCAGGAAGCCACCGAACAAAACGTCAATTTACTCATAACCGAATCTCCTTACATCTCCATTGACTCAAGTAATTTTTCCGACATGGCCAAACGGGGCTTTTTGGTCAAAGACGGCGGGCCCCGGGCCAATCCCCTGCTTTTAACTTACCAGGGTAAAAGATCGGGCATGATCGATTATTCCTACCCCCCGGCCTCAACTTACTGGAATAACGAAACCCGATCGACCATAATTTTTATGGGAGCCCGGCTTTTTAATTTGGTGGGCGGCGAACCGGAAGTCTCCGGGCCCACGGCCTGGTATCAAGGCTCGACTTCTGATCTTATCCACTCCCAATACGCCTGGGGGCCGCGCTTTGCCTTAAAATGGATGGAGAGTTTTAATTCCGATCGGCAAATCTCTCGCTTTGGCCAATACTTACCCAGGATCTTTACCGTTTCCCGGGCCGGCATGGCCGGGATGAGCCGCTTTGGGGCCGGGGTTTTGACCTTTGAACCCAACCCGGTTTTTGTCAATAACGCCGCCCAGGCCAGGGCCAATCTCATTTTAAGCGGGGTTGATTACTATTCAACCGACATTTCCCAATTTTTCTTAAATTTTAGTTCCAATCAGACCGATCCCATCTACGAATCTTGGCTGGCCAACATAGTTTTGCTTAATTTGCCCTTGGTTTTACCCCAAGAAATCTTACATAACCCCTGGGCCAAACTGAACCTGGAACTTAAGGCCACTTTGGAACCCTATTACTATTCTCTGGCTTATAGCTCTAGCCAAACCGGCGACCCCTTAATCGCCCCGCTTCTTTATTATTTTCAAGACGATCCCGAGGCCCGAGATAGCGTCATTGAGACCATGATTGGCCCGCACCTACTGGTGGCTTCCCGGGTCACCCCCAACATGGAAATCATGCAGTTTTACGCCCCCAAGGGCCGCTGGTATGATTTGCACAACCGGGATTTACTGGTCAGCCAAGGCAATCCCAAATACGACCAGGCTTGGTCGCCAAGCGCCGTCTCGCCCAACGCCCCAACTAGCTCCACTTCCGGCTCCTCGGGCACCTCTGGCTCTACGGGCCCTTCCGGCGCCACGCCCAGCCCCCCAACCAGTCCCCAAGCCAGCTCGGAGAGCCCGGCCCAAGCTAGCCAGGAGCCCTCCCTCGATGACGATGACCTGGTCGTGCAAGATTACCTAATCACCCTGCCGGCCAAATTTCAGGGCCTCCACGTGGCCCCTTTACTGGTTAGGGAAGGGGCCATCATCCCCATGATTCAAGATCCGGCCGGACCCAGGCGCCGCCGGGCCGTTTTGATTTTCCCAAGCCATCAGGGCTCCACTTTTACTTGGTACGAGGATAACGGCCTGGATCAAAGTTACCGGGAAAACCACCGGGCCACCACCACCTTTGAGCTGGCCCCGACCATCTCGGACGGGCCGGTCGAGTTTACCATTAAGGCCAAACAGGGCTCCTTTCCCGGCGAAGAATTTAACCACCGTTTTTGGCTGGAATTCGTGGGCCTAAAAAACATCGGCACGGCCACCCTGGACGGCGATGATTACAAACGCCCCAACTCCGAGGAGCAGCTCCACGCCCTTGATTCTGGTTGGTTCTCCCTGGGTGACGGCCGCTTGATTTTTAAAACCCCCGTGCTTGACCCGACCGTGGATCATAAGATTGTCCTCAACTGATCAGGCCCAGGACTGGCCCAACTTGGCCTTGGCGTCCGGTTCAGCCTTGTCGGGCTTGGCTCTGGCCCCAGACCAAAACGGGCCCATCTCCCCCGGCCCAGAACCGCCCACGGGCCCAGCCGGCCCTAAGGCCACAGGGCCCACCATCGGCCAGCTGCGGCTAAAAAATCCCTTTATACTGGCCCCCATGGCCGGGCTGACCAACTTTTCCTTTCGGCGCTTGTGCCTGGAATACGGGGCCGGACTAACCGTTTCCGAGATGGTCAGCGCCGTTTCCCTGTCCCACCATGGCCGAAATAGCCTAAAACTTCTGACTACCGATCGAGATCTTGAAAAGCCTTTTTGCGTCCAGCTTTTTGGCAAAGACCCGACCACTCTGGCCGAGGCCACCAAGGTGGCCGTTTTTGAAGCCGGGGCCGATCTGGTCGATCTAAACATGGCCTGTCCGGCCAGAAAGGTCCTTTCCAGCGGGCACGGCGGGGCCTTGTTAAAAAATCCCGAGCTGGCTCTAAGAATAGTTGAGGCCATGGCTAAGGCCACTTCGGCCCCGGTCACGGTCAAGTTACGGCCTGGTCTACAAAAGGCCGACGGCCCGGTGGTATTGGAGCTGGCCCCCAAACTGGTCTCGGCCGGAGCGGCCGCTCTGATTCTCCACGGCCGCTACGTTTCCGAAGGCTTTGGCGGCCAGGCCGATTGGCATCTGGTCACCGAGCTAGCCCAAAGGGTCAAAGTTCCGGTCATTGGTTCCGGCGATCTAATTAGCGCCCAACTGGCCCTAACCAGGCTTAACACTTCCGGGGCCCAGGGGGTCATGATTGGCCGGGCCGCCCGGGGCAGGCCCTATATTTTTCGAGAGTGCTTGGCCCTTTGGCAAACCGGTTCCGAGGCCCCCAAGGCCACC
>JAITJP010000246.1 GCA_031278835.1 Deltaproteobacteria bacterium | reverse complement strand
AGCCAACAATGATTTACTCAATAGTTCCTGGACCGCCTCGGGCTCAAAGGCGTTTAAGAGATTTAGGACCATGGTAAAATTTATTCTAAGGCTACTTCTAACCGGGTCGGGATCGGATTTAAACAAATCGCCGATTAGCTTAAGGTCCATGTATTGACCGGGCACCACGATGGCGAAACCGATATTGTCCATGCCCCGGCGCCCGGCCCGTCCGGTCATCTGGGTAAGTTCCGTGGCCGTCAGATCGTCAAAGTATTCCCCGTTAAAACGGCTGCTCTCGGAAAGAACCACCGAACGGGCCGGAAAGTTAACCCCGGCGGCCACGGTGCTGGTCGAAAAAATGGCCCGCAACAAGTTCCGGGACATTAATTCCTCGACTAGCATCTTAAATTGCGGCAAATGACCGGCGTGATGGGCGGCCAGGCCTTTTTTTCTAACCAGGTTAACCGGCCGGTAAGCCTCCAGGGACGGGTATTGGCTTAGGAAAGAGTCGATAAAAGCGTTTCTGGCCAGGGCGCTTTGGTCTTCCAGCGGGGCCGGCCCGGCCAGGCTGGCCGCCTGATCGCAGCCGCTTCGGGATTTTAGAAAAAAAATGGCTGGCAGCAGATCGTGATGGTCCAGGTAATTAAGGCATAAACCCGGCTCGCCTTGGGCCGCTTTGGGATAGTGGGAGAGCCGCCGCCCCTGGCGGCCAGGCTTAAAGTCGCGGCCATATTTGGGGTTCTTTTTGCCCGACTCTTTCTTTAGATATGAATTGAGAGTGGTTAAATTTTCGTAATCCAAGACCAAAGGTTCTAAAGGTACGGGACGTTGTGTTCCATGGATGACTTTAACCTCGGTTTGTCTGATGGAGCTTAACCAATTGGCCAATTGTTCGGCGTTATTGATGGTGGCCGAGAGCAGCAGAAACCTGACCCGGGTTGGCATGTAAATCAATACCTCCTCCCAGACCATGCCCCTTTCCAAGTCCCCCAAATAATGGGCCTCGTCCAAGACCACCAGATGATAGTCGGTTTGGTTTAAGCCGACCAGGGCATCGTAGAGTTGATTTCTGAGTATTTCCGTGGTGCCGACCATGATGGGGGCTTCAAGGTTGATCTTGTGATCGCCGGTTAAAAGGCCCACCTGATCGGCGCCAAACTCTCGGCCAAATTCCAAAAACTTGGAGTTTGACAGGGCCTTTAGGGGCGAGGCGTACCAAGACTTGCGGCCCAGGGCCAGTTCCCTTTCAATGGCCCGCTTGGCGATCCAGGTCTTGCCGCTGCCGGTGGGGGCGGAAACGATGGTGTCATTGGTGGCCACCGTGTCCACGGCCAAGATTTGAAAGGGGTCTGGACTAAAAGGTAAACTCTCCGGAAGGCCTATTTGCCGCAATAGGGACTTAACTTCTTTATCAATCTTTAGCTTTTGGCTAGTTGGGGCCTTAAGTTGGGCGGCTGGGCTGGGCGGTTTTTTGCCCCGGGGCTTAGCCGGCCTAGCTTCAAGGTCGGCCGGGTCATAGAGCGGCTTTGGGGCCGGGGCGCCTTTGGAGCCAAGGGCCGAGCCCTGGCCGGGCTTTTTGGGAGAATTTTTGGGCGAGGCTTTTTTGGGGCTGGTTTTTTTCTTTTTGGCCGAGGCGCCGGAGGGCTTAGGGCCGTTGGGGCTTTGCTTCATGGGCGTGGCGCCTTGGGGCGAGGCCAGGGGGGCGGCGCTGATGGGGCTCGGGTCAGTCAAAAGGCCGCCAAAGCGCTGTAACCGGGCCATCTAAAGGTCAATAAAAGGTCCGACTTCGTAAAAATACCCGCGAGGCCGAAACTCGCGCCTCGCGGGTATCAGTTTATCAAAGACCATTTTTGTCGATTAAGTTAGGGCCATCTGGTCAATCGACCAAAGGGTAAGGAGCTCTAATTTAAGGAAAAATCGGGCTCGACCTGACTTTAAGGGTAAGGCAAGGAATCGTTTCCCAATTGGAGAGCTCAACTTAACTTGGTAAGGAACAGAATTTTTCAAGAAAAAGAAAAGTAACTTATCTTAAATGGAAAGGAACAGGATTTTTTCAAGAAATTAACAGCGCGGGGCCTTAACTTTTATGGGTAAGGAACTGTGATTTTTCGAAAATAAAGCGCTCAACCTATCAATAATGGTAAGGAACAGGAATATTTCAGAAACTTTAGCGCTCAACCTAACTTAAAACGGTAAGGAGACAGAATTTTTCGGGAAAGGGCGCTCAACTTTACTTCAGATAAGGATCTACCATCTTTAAAAAACGCGCTCAACTTGTGGAGATAAGGAGCGGCGTGACTTTCAAAGAGAGATCAACTTAGCCAGGGCAAAGGAACCTCGCCTAAGTAGAAAAAAACGCTCGACTCACCTAAGCCAGGGAGCGGCCTTGGTTAATGAAAGAAAAGCTCAACCTACCAAAAAAGACAGGGAACGGCCATATTTCCAGAAAAAACGCTCGACTTGCCAAAAAAAAGCCAAGGAGGTGAAATTTCCAGAAAGAAAACGCTCAACTTGCCAAAAAAGGAAAGTAACGATTGTTTTCAAGAAAGAAAACGCTCAACCTACCAAAAGGAAAGGAACGCCCCAATTTGAGAAAGAAAACGCTCAACTCACCAAAAAAGTCCGGGAGCGGCGATCCGCCAAAAAGAAAGGCTCAACCTACCAATCGGTTGAATCTATGAGAGCTTCGCCGTGGCTCAATCCCTCATTCAGGTGAACCATGTCTCCAGGCTAGAGTCTCTAGCGTAAAAGACAATTTCTTAACCGACCCTTGTTGTTTAAGAAGAAAGTCCTCGCAAAAAAGTTCTAACTTCCCGCGAAATCCAATAGGACAGCCTCTCTTTAAAGAAAAGAGCCATGGCCATTTAGTTCTAAGAGGAGGTGACACCTCTTTGACTTAAGAAAGTAAACGATTTTCTAATAGTTTAAACATGGCCTTAAAAAACCACGCAACAAGTTTTTTTATCAGAGACAGTAATCTGATAGCAAAGTCTAAACCATTATGCTATTGAAAGGACGTTAAACTTACCTTAAGAAAAATAAATGTCATTTTTTAGAAAAAAATCACCATAACATACTTATAAAGATTGACAAAACAAACACCCGTACAGGCATCAACAGGTCACTTTATAGGTATTCACTTTAGTTTATAGAAGGGGCCTGATATCAGAGCCCGCCACAACGGTGAAAGGCCATGTGGCCTTCCCGCCACGACCTTTCATAACAGCCACCGAGGATTTTCGTTGGTAAAATCTATCCCATTAAGTGTTTATTTAGCGTTTATAAATAAATTAACTTAACAAGATAACCGCTTCTTAACAAAGTTTTTATGATATTTACCAACAACCTTTAGTGGTAAGGTAGAATAATATGGTAATGGTAGGGACGCCTAAGACCGCGGGTACCCTACTTGCCGCGGAATTTTTTCGATTAAACCAAGTGCCAATCCTGGTTAATCGGCCCATGGATCGATCTAGAAGCCATGGTCTCCTCTTAGCCTATAAGGTTTTATAGACTGAAGCTTTTTATTGATTCAAGGTCAAGAGCGCTTGTGGCGCTTTCTTTTGACCGCGCCGGTCAAGAGCGCTTTTTGGCCTTTCTTTTAGAGGCGCTGGTTTTACCTTTACTGGTCTTTTGTTTTTTGGTCACGCTTCCGTAAATATTGGCCGGCTTGGGCAGGTTTTCGCCCAAATTCATCAAGGCCGTTTTAACGGCGCCGTTAGCCACGGCCGTTTTTAGATCCTCGTTTAGCGGCATGGCCAGGGGGTCATCGAAGTAGCGACGCCCGCCCAGAAAATAGGGGCCAAAATCCGTGCCAAAGGCCGCCGTTTCGGTGACCACCTTAAATTTTGAAGAAGCGAGAATGAAATTACCGTTTCCGGAATAAATGCCGACCAAATAATCGGAGCTCTTGGGGTCTTGATAGGCCACGATGTCTCCGGGCCTCAGGTTTTCTTTATTTACGGCCTGCCCTTTGGCCACCAGTTCCCGAGCCGATTGCGGGAGGTTGATGCCGTTTTGGGCGTAAACCCAATTGACCAGTCCCGGTCCGTCAAAACCCACCTGGGGGTTGCGACCGCCCGATTTAAAGGGTCGGCCCGATTGCCCGTAGGCGGCCACCAACAAATCCTTGGTCAAATTAACCTTGGAACGAATGGACTTGGTGGAACTGGGCGCTTGGCTTACGTCGGCGCTGGAAGAAACGTAATCGTAGTCAGCTTGGGCTTTAACCAAGCCCTTTTTTTCCAGCATGTATTGACCAACCAAGCCGGTGGTCAAACGGCCCTCCAAACCCCGGGCGCAGATGGCGATATCGATCAGGTCCGGTTTTCTGCTTGAGGCTCTTGGCAGGACTTGATCTTCCAGGGCCCCCTTTTCCACTGAATCGTAGCTCTCGTATTGGAGCGGGTCGCTTGGGCCGGCCTGGTATGAAGCCCTTTGAAAAACCGGGCTTTCAGCCGGGTCATAGGTGGCCTTTTGAAAAACCGGCTTTTCGGCCGGGTCATAGGCGGCCCTTTGAAAAACGGCCTGATCGGCTAAAACGTAGGCCTGGTATTGCTGAAAATCGTTTTCGGCCGTCTCGACGGCGGGGCTTTGAATCAGCTCATTTTCAGTCGTGACAATGGCCTCATCTAAAATAAGCTCATTTTCGGCCGCGACTAAAACGGCCTTGGGGCCGTTTTCGGCCGTGGTGGCCATTTCGTTTTGAAGAACGGGCCCTTCAGCGGAATCGTAGGAATCGTCTTGAAGGGCGGTCCCCTGGGCCAAAACTAAGGAGCTGGACTCGGAAGTTTGGTCGGCCGAAGCGCTGGGTGGGGACTTTTTAAAAAGGCTCGCGAAAGGAAGAAAACCTTGTGAAGTACTCTGGCAAGCTGTGGCCAAGATCGGTATGAACGTCAAAGCGAAAGCTAGGAACAATCGCTTGGTGCAACGCTCGGTCACGCACCGGAATTTATGCATAAATTTTTCTCTCGCTTAGGGGTCCAATGGCTGGTCATTGGCCGCCCCCTTGATTTTTTAGACTGACATGAATGGCGACCTGTGCCTGGAGCTTGAGGGTTAATCCGTCTGGTCGTCTAGACGCCAACGGTCATCAAGGCGGGAGTTGGGAAATTTGTTTAATATTCCCTAAAAAACGCAGGTCTGGCTAATGGCGCCTCCAGTCTTCGGTTAAGTATTGACATTTGGCCTGGCCAGGGCCAGGGGCTTGGGTTGCCTTAGAGTGGGCCGCCTGGGGGCTGAAAAAAGCCTGGGGGGCAGGGCGGCCGGAGATTGTTTGGCCTAAAGGGGGCCTAAGGTCAATCTCAGAGATTGCTTTATGTTTTAGGCCTAAAAATAAAAAGTCTACGGACCGGCCAGTCAAATTGTTTGGGGTCCGAGGAATTTTCAAAAAGGCCCGAAATTGATTTTGATAGATATTTGGGTTCAAACGGAATATTAAAGTAAAGGCTAATCTATTTTATCCAAAATTTAAGCCGTGTCAACAAAAAAAATGAGAAAAAGAAACTCTTGATTTGCGCGCAGATATCTTAAGCTCGGATCGTAGTCCCCTGTCCTAGGACCGTCCCCAGGGCTTTTTATTGGGTCTAACTCTAGCGGCGGCTAGATTTTTTTTCTAGGCCCTGGTTTTTAACCAGAGGCACCCCCCTCTGGGATAGGCCCTTGAGCGGCCCAAATAGGCCCGTGGTGGCCTGCCAAGCCAGGGGTTGGGGGGTAAAGGGGGTCCAGGCCGGCCCAGGGCTCTGTGGGCCTAAAAGGGCCCTTTACGGCCAAGTGGCCAAAAGTCAAAATTCGGGAGGGCCCGGCATTTTGGCTTTGGCGGTTTTGGGCTATTTAGTAAGTATATATTGGCTCTATTGGAATAGAATTAACTTTGTATAAGTTATATTGGTTTATTAAATCGCTTAATCGGTCGTTAAGGTCTATGATTGAAGGGTTGATATCGGTTTTTAGGGAAACCAAAGCCATCAGGGCCCCGGGCTGGGCCGAGAGGTGAAAGTAGACCGGGCCATTGGCCATGGTCCGGGGGCCAGAAGCTATGGGCAAAACGGAAAAGGAGTTTAGTTCTTGGCCCAGGCCCTGGCCAGTGGCCTTAAGGTAGGCTTCTTTCATGGTCCAGATTTTTATGAAGAGATCGCCGTGGGGGTTTTTTTCATAAAAGGCCATTTCCTCCGGGGTCAGGGTGAATTGGGCCAGGCTTTTGGCCACGGCTTTGTCCCGAAGTTCTTGGATATCCAGGCCATGCTCCAAGGGATCGACCGAGAGGGCCACGTAGGGGCCGGAGTGGCTAAGGCTAAAGCGCGGCCCATTGGCGGCGGTTAGTTTGGGGCGCCCGGTGGCTTCTAGGGTCAAGCCCTGGTCATGGATGACCCCCAGAACTTCCCTTAACATGAGCCCGGCCAGG